>NZ_UBIZ01000428.1:0-29690 GCF_900465275.1 Parafrankia sp. Ea1.12
TGTCCAACGCGGCCACGGAGGGCGTCAACCGGCTCGTCAAGCTCGTCTACCGGACCGCGTTCGGCCTGCGCAACGTCACCAACCAGCAGCTCCGCGCCCGCTACTTCGCCTCCCGCGCGACCCGCCCCACCTGGCTACACACCGTCAACCACCCCGCCGCAGGCGGCGTGATCAGCTGACTACAGATTCCGGCCAACTGGGAAAAGCCACATTCCTGTGCCTGGCACCTGATCGTCACGTGGGACGCATGCGCGGACGATCCGCTGGCGGTTCTGGCGCGTCGAGATGACGCCGGGTCAGAGAAACACCGCGTTTTCCTGGACGCCGCAACCGGGGTCCTGGGCTACTTCGCGATCCACAGATCCTCGGGTAGCAGGGAACCCGTACCGTACTGCACGATGCCGCCCACGTTCTTGCCCGTGATGACGGCAGGCGCCGACCGGGTGAGGAAGATAGCCGGCATCGCCTCGGTCAACCGTGCCTGCGCCGCGTCGTAGGCCGCCTTACGTTGCTCCAACGACGTCCCGGTCCGGCCGGCCAACAGATTCCTGTCGAGCTCCGGGTCCACGAGGCCGGGCATGTTCGCCGGCGAGTTCCCGGTGAAGTTCGCCAACAGCCGCGGCTCGGGGTCCTGGAAGGCCGCGGCGGATACGATCGCGTCGAAGTCGTGGGTCGTGCGCATCGCGCCGATGCGGTAGTCGACGGTCGCGACCTCGACCTTGACGTTCTTGAAGCTGCCGAGCTGGGCCTGGACGTTCTCCGCGATCGCCCTGTTCTCGCTGGACGGATAGGTGGAGAACGTGAAGGACACGGGCTTGCCCTCGGCGGCCAGCTCGTCGAACAGTCGCTGGGCGGTGGCCTTGTCCGCCTTGCGCAGCGGCGTGTCCGAGTAGAAGGGCGAGGCCTTGCTGAACAGCGTGTCGACGGGTGTGCCGGTTCCGTTGTAGGCGGCGAGGTTCAGCGCATCGATGTCGAGCGCCGCGGCCACGGCCTGTCGGGCGCGAATATCGTTGAACGGCTCTCTGCGCGTGTTCAGGGCGATGAAGTAGCCACCGCTGAGCGGCAGGAGGTCGGTCGGCAGACCCGCCTTCTCGGCCTTGGCCAGGTTGATCCAGTTCGTCTCGACGGCAACATCGGCGCCGTCACTGATCAGGGTGTTGTAACGCTGGTCGGAGTCGAGCACCGCGCGCATCGTGATGCCGTCGAGGTAGGGCTTGGGTGCGTCCCAGTAGCGGGGGTTCTTGACGAGCCTGATCTCGGCCTGCCTGGTCCAGCTCTGCAGCGTGAACGGGCCGGCGCCGATCGGGGTGGCGTCGAAGGCCGCGGCGCCCTTCCGCAGGGCCGCGGGCGAGGCGATCCAGTTCAGTGACGAGGTGACGACGGACTGGGCATACTTGGGCACCTGGGTGACCATCGTGGCCGTCAGCGTGACATCGTCCACCACCTCGGTCGAGGCGATCATCGACGCCTCCGAGCGGTGGGGTGAGCCGGTGGCCGGGTCCTTGACCCGATCCCAGTTGAACTTCACCGCTTCGGCATTGAGCGGAGTGCCGTCGGAGAAGACCAGCCCGGGCCGCAGCTTCAGGGTGAAGGTGCGGCCGTTGTCCGTCGTGGTGAAGGACTCGGCCATCTGGTAGCGGATCTCGCCCGCCTCGTCGTTGGTCATCAACGTTCCGTACAGGGCGTTGCCCACGACACCTGTGCTCGCGTAGGCGTTGCCGATCGTCCCCGGGTCCAGGCTGCGCAGATCGCTCAGTGTCAGGATTCGCCCGTGGCCGCCCGCCACCGGCTTGCCGGAGGCACCCGCGGACGGGCTGGTGGAATCGCCGCCTCCACCACAGGCCCCTAACAGAAGGGCGGCGCAACATGTAACAGCCGTGGCCAGTAATCGTGTCCTGCGACGCATGGTCGGACCTTCCGTCGGCGTTCAAAGGTGGCATGGAAGTGGAATGAGAAAATAGAGGACTGCCGGCGGGTGATTCCTTCTCGCGGTCGCGGCGAGCTTTTCAGAGCGTGATCCGCGAAGCGGAACCACGACACAGGAAAATCCGACAGCATTACTGACCGACAGACCCCGGACCCCGATTGCAGCCGCGCAACAGCGAGCGCCACGCGGCGCGGCGTCCCCTCGAGGACGAGCACGGTTGGTTCGCCAGCCACATCCCCTGGCTGACGAGCGCTGTCAGGAAGTGAGATCGGCTTGGCCGACGCCCCTCACCCGTTGAGGACGGGATCAAAGCACCCGGGACTGGGCGACGTCAACCGCCTGTGCCTGCGGTCAGCCGGCTGACCGCAGGCACAGGCGGGCGTCGCGGAGCCAGCTCGGCTGCCCCATCGCCACGAACGGCGACAGAGAAGTCACAGGACCACCCCGTTCCATCTTGACAGTATGCGAGCATCGCCCGCATACTCACCGACTGATGAGCGACCACTAGTCGCATAAGGAGGGGGTGTGCGGCCACGATTACCGCCTCGACCGTCCGGTGCCCGCTGGCACGGTCCTGACCGCCGGCCCAGGAGGCTGGCACAATCCCGCGACCGGCGCTGCCGCTGCACCCCCAGCCGCATGAGCCGGCCCGCTCCGTCGCCGATCGGCCCACCCGGGATGTCGGGCAGCTCGGCCGATGCCCCACCCACCTCGGCGCCGCGCAATCGCACCGAGAATGACGCGCCCGCCATCCGCACGACCGACCAGACAAGCGTCATGCCTTCTCCCGACGCGGGCCCTCCGATTCGCGCCGCCGAAGTATCGCTGGCTGGCCCCGAAGGGTTCCCGCCGCACGGTCCCCCACCTCAACGAAGAGCCCGGAGAAGACGCCACAAGGAGGCCGCGCGCGGGACCAACGACAGGCTCGTGCGGCTGACCCCGCTGGGCCGTGAGGGCCGCGCGGAGGAAGTCGCCGCCGCGGCGGCGTTCCTGCTCTCGGACGCGGCGAGCTTCGTCAACGGGATCGACGTTCCCGTCGACGGAGGCGTTCGTGCCGCCCTCCCCGGAACACCCGGCCGATAGCCCGCGGCGGAGAGGTGACACGTGTAACGTACGGCCACAGTTACACGTGTAAATCGATCACGCCCGCGGACCGCCAGGACCGCGGGACGAGGAAGGGTGGTCGAGCTGTGCCGCTCGAGGATCGGCGGGGCGAAGGGCTGCCGGGCCCGACCGCGGCGCCGGAGCCGGCCCGGCCCACCAGCGCGGATGTGGCCCGGCGCGCCGGTGTGTCGCGGGCGACGGTCTCCCACGTCCTCAACGGCACCGACCACCCGGTCAGCGAGCAGACCCGGCAGCGGGTCCTGGCGGCGGCGCGGGAGCTTCAGTACGCCCCGAACGCGTCGGCGCGGGCGCTGCGCGCCGGGCGCAGCAACATCGTCCTGGTGCCCATGTCGCGGTCAACGACCGTCCCCGGCCAGGACAGGTTCCTCGAGAACCTCGACCGGGAGCTCGCGAAGCGTGACCTGGTCCTGCTGATGCACGGCGACCGCACCACCACCGGGATGAGCGGAGCCTACGCATGGGCCGAGCTTCGGCCCGCCGCGGTGTACGTCAACGTGTCCCGCGGTACCCGGACCGCCGTGGAGCTGCTGCGGCGTGCGGGCGTGCGGGCGATTCTGCTCACCGGCGTCCCGAGCGTGACCTACGCGCCCACCGTGCCCCTCGATCCCGCCGCGGTGGCCAGCCTCGCGACACGTCACCTGCTCACCCGGGGCTGCCGGCGCCTGGCCTGCCTGGTGCCCCGGGGGGCGCTGGCGGAGGTGCCCGAGCGGCGTTACGACGCGGTCCTGCAGGTCGCGACAGCCGGGAACGTGCCGGTCGAACGGGTGGACTGCGAGTTGTCCCCGGACAGCATCGCGACCGTGGTGGACCGATGGCGCGACCCGGAGCACCGGCCGGACGCGGTGTACGCCAACAGCGACCAGTTCGCCATCCTGCTCATCGACAAGCTGCGTGCCGCCGGCCTGGAGGTTCCCCGGGACATCGCGGTGGTCGGTTCCGGCGACCACCCGCTGGGCGCCGCGCTGCGGCCCGCGATCACCACCACCACCTTCGACGTGCCGGCGATAGCGCGGGTGGTCGCGTCCTCGATCCGACGGCTACTCGACGGACAGGACCTGGACCCGGACATGGCGGTCGCCCTGCGACCACACCTGATCAGCAGGGAGTCCGGATGAGGATCTTTCCCGCGCGCGACCAGTGCGTCCCGGGACCGACGACGAAAGGACCCACCCTGTGACGGACGATCTGTACTGGGACCCGTTCGACAAGGAGATCGACGTCAACCCGCACCCGCTGTGGAAGCGGATGCGCGACGAGGCGCCGGTCTACCACAACGAGAAGTTCGACTTCTACGCGCTCTCCCGCTTCACCGACGTCGACACGGCCCACCTCGATCCCGCGGCCTACAGCTCCAAGTACGGCACGGTCCTCGAGCTCATGAAGCCGGAACCATGGGACACCGGCCAGATCATCTTCATGGACCCGCCCACGCACACCCTCCTGCGCGTCCTGGTCTCCCGGGCCTTCACCCCGCGCCGCGTCGGCGGTCTCGAGGGCGTCATCCGCGACCTGTGCGCCGAGCTGCTCGACCCCCAGGTCGGCAGCGGCGGGTTCGACTTCGTGCAGGACTTCGCCGCCCAGCTCCCCTCGCTGGTCATCTCCCAGCTCATCGGCGTCGACCCCGCCGACCGGGAGGACGTCCGCAAGATGATCGACGGGACGTTCTACCTGGACCCGGAGAAGGGCATGTTCAACGAGACGGCCATGGCCGCCACGGCCAAGTTCCACGGCTACCTCAACGGGCAGATCCAGGAGCGGGTCAAGAACCCTCGGGACGACATGATGACCGCGCTCACCCAGGCGGAGATCACCACCGACGACGGCACCCGCCGGCTCAGCCTCAGCGAGGCCACGGACTTCACCGCGCTGCTCGTCTCGGCGGGCACGGAGACCGTCGCCCGGCTGCTCGGCTGGGCCTGCGTCCTGCTGGCCGCCCACCCCGACCAGCGGGCCGACCTGGCCGCCGACCCGTCGCTGCTGGGCGGCGCCGTCGAGGAGACGCTGCGCTACGAGGCGCCGTCCCCCGTCCAGGGCCGCGTCACCACCCGCGACGTCGAGGTACACGGCACCGAGATCCCCGCCAGGTCCAAGGTCCTGCTGCTCACCGGTTCCGCCGGGCGCGACGATCGCAAGTACGACGACCCGGACCGCTACGACATCCGGCGCACGTTCGACAGGCACCTCTCCCTCGGCCGCGGCGTCCACTTCTGCCTCGGTGCCTCCCTCGCCCGCATGGAGGGACGCATCGCGCTGGAGGAGACCCTGCGCCGATTCCCGACCTGGGACGTCGACCACGACAACACGGTGCGCCTGCACACCAGCACCGTGCGCGGCTACGAGGAGCTGCCGATCATCGTCTAGGCGTCACGCCGGGCCCCACGCCTTCGGCGATGCCCGACCCAGGTCAGGGCATCGCCGTAGTCGGGAGGCCCGCCAGGTTGTTCTCCGCCTGACGCCACAGCCTTGCCTGCACCCCTGCCGCCTCGTCTACGCCGGTAGCACGGCCGCCTCCACGGTGTCGCCCAGCGCCGCGCCCTTGGCGAAGCCGTAGTAGGCGGAGAACTGTAGAACGATCTCGTCCATCTCCACCTTCGTGATGTCGCCGGAGTGCAGGGCGGAGGTGACGTGCGTCTTCAACGGCATGGGCGAGTCGTCGATGGCGACGCAGGCGACGGTGATGATGCGGCGCTCGCGACGGGTGAGGCCCGGCCGCTGCCAGACATGGCCGAACACGAAGTTGAGGATTCCGGCGTGACGGTAGGGTGTCTCGGGCCGCGGCGCCGGCGTCAGATTCACGTCGATGAACTCCTCGACCCCTCGCTCCAGCCGCTGTTCCCAGTCGTTGGGCCCGAGCCCGCCGTTGTCGAGCGACGGCCACGGGGCCGCTGACCTGCCCTGTTCCTGCTGGATGCGAGCCCACTGCCGGACTATCACGCCCTCGAGATGAGAGGCCTTGGGCCACCCGCAGTACACGGCGAAATGGAGGACGAACTCCAGCATGGCCTCGAGCTCGATGTCACTGCTGTTGAGCGCCGCGTAGACGTGGGCGTCGATCGGCTCGGGCGCGTCGGCAGCGGCCACACAGGTCAGGGTGACCCACCGCCGGTCGCGCCGGCTCAGACCGGGCCGGCGCCACACCTCCCCGAACACGAAGTCGCGGGTCGCCACCTCGAAGGGCGTCGCCACATCAGGTGGTTCGACGGTCATGACCTCACGGAAGCATTGCTCTGCGGCTGTGTTGCCCACGGGATGAGCCCTCCGATCACGCACAGTCGTCCAGTTGAAGGCCGAGAAATCTGATCGGATCTGCGGGGCCACGACAGATCGCATACGCTCCCACGCATTCCACACGCCACTGACAGCCCCGGAGTTCATGCTTTTCGCAGAGCAGGTCGATGAACGACAGCAGGACGGCGCCGGTCTGGTTCCTCAGGCTGCTCGAAGCCGTCTGGAGCTGGTGACATACGGTCAGATCACACAACATTGCGATCCGGCCGACGGGGTGGGATTCACGAACAGGCGACACCGTCGCCGCATAGAGACATTGCTATAGCAAAACGCAGATTGCTGTCAAGGGGCCTGATCCGCTACGGTCGCTCCATGGCCCGTGCCGCACCCGCCTCCGCCCGCGCCGCGGACATCGTCTCGTTCCTCACCGCGCACCCGTCCCGCGGCTTCACGATCAGCGAGCTGGTCGGGCACCTGGGGATGAACATCGCCTCCGCGCACGCCACCCTCGCGGTGCTGACCGACTGCGGGTTCGTGGTACGCGACCCCGCCCACCGCACCTATGTCCTGGGACCGGCACTCGCGGTGACCGGCTTCGCCGCCCTCGAACAGCACCCGGCGATCGGGGCCGCCATCGAGCAGGCCGACATACTCGCGGACGAACTCGGCACCGAGACGGGAGTGAGCGCGATCGCGGGGAGAGACGTCATCTTCCTGGCACGGCGCGGACCGCAACCACCCACCCCGAGCCTGGGCTACCCCGGCGACCGCTCGCCCCTACTCGCACCGATCGGCGCCGTGTTCATGGCCTGGGCCGACGACACGGCCATCAGCACCTGGCTCGAACGCGCCGCCCTCCCCCCGGCGCTCGCCGACTTCTACCGCAACGTCCTCACCGAGACCCGCGCCCGAGGCTTCAGCGTCCCCCTGCCCGCGATCTCCGCACCCGCGGTGATGAAGGCGATGAGCCGAGTGCGCAACGAACCAACCGACGACGACGCCGAACAGCACCTCGCCAAGGCGATGAGTCAGACCGACGAAATGCTGCTCTCCCTCGACACGCTGACCGACTCCGACGAAATCACCTTCAAGACCATCGCAGCGCCGATCTTCGACCCCATCGGACGCGTCCTGCTCTCACTCAGCATCACCGGCCCCGGCCAACCAGTCCCCGTCACCACCGTCCTGGACCTCGGCCGACGACTCACCAGTGCCGCGACCATCGCCACCCGTCAGGCACGCGGTCGCCCACCCGCCCAGAGCCAGGAAGGCAGACCCCCAGGACGCCGCTGACGGCGAGGGGAGAGGGTCCAGCCTCGCCGACGGGCGTCGTTACCTAGGCCTTCGGGGATACCTGGGCCTTCGGGCCGTTTCCCAGAGCGCTCAAGGTGTTTCGGGCGAGTTCGACCAGAGCGGCCGGTTCCGGAACACCGGCGGCCCGGGCGACGTCAAGAACGATGCCGACGTCCTTGCGCAGCAGCGGCTCAGCCTGACGCAGCCCCGTGGTGTCGAAGCCGGAAGCGGCCAGGATCGCGCTGGCGCGGGTACCGCCGCTGCCGTGTGCCAACACCTGGGCCGCCGCGACGCGATCCATGCCCAGTCGCTGCGCGAACGAGAACGTCTCGAGGGCAAGGCCCACCTGTGCGGTGAAGACGAAGTTGTTCACCAGCTTCGCCACCTGCCCGCTTCCGAGCGGACCGAGATGAATCACCGGCCGGGCGAAGGCCTCGAGGACGGGGCGGCACCGCGCGACGGCGTCGTCCTCACCACCGACCATGACCAGCAGCCTGCGCTGCGCGGCCGCATCGCCTCCGCCGCTGACCGGCGCGTCGATGATCGAGATCTCCTGCTTCGCCGCCTCGGCGGCAAGGCGCTGGCAGGTCTCCGGACGGATCGTGGAGTGGATGACGACGACTCCCCCGGCTGCCATACCGGCCAGGACACCGTCGTCCCGTAGCAGCACGTCCTCCACGTCGGCATCCGCGACCACACAGATGCCGACCACGTCACTCGACTCGCCGACCTCCGCAGGCGTGGAAGCTACGGCGGCGACCCCCGCGAACGGCTCCACGGACGCCGCGCGGCGAGCCCAGACCGTCAGAGGGTAGCCCTCGTCCGCGATGCGCCGGGCCATCGGCCCGCCCTGGCTGCCCAGCCCGATGAAACCGACTCTCGTTCCCCCGACGCCCGGCGGAACGGGGGAAATCGGCGGAGTGTCCACAAGTACCCCCTGGGTGATCTCCGACGGGTCGGAGCCCATCTGTCGTCGGGTCGGCGCCCGGATCAGGAACGACCGCTACTTCTGGATCCAGATCTGGTCGGGCAGCAGAGATCCGAGTCCGTACTGGATGAGGCCGCCCACGTTCTTTCCCGCGATGGCGCTGGGTTCGGCTCGAGTGAGGAAGACCACCGGGGACAGCTCGGTTAGTCGCTGCTGCACCGTCTTGTAGGCGGCTGCGCGTTCCTGTTCCGACGTACCGGTCCGGCCGGCGAGGAGGGCGTCGTTGAGTTCCTGGTCGTTGATCCCGGACAGGTTCGCGGCCGAACCGGCGGCGAAGGCCGTCCACAGCCGTGGCTCGGGGTCCTGGAAGAACGCCGACGAGGTGGCGGCGTCGAAGTCGTGGGTCGTGCGTAGCGCGGCGAGTTCGGTCACTTCGATGACCTTTACGTTGACTTTGACGTTTTTGAAAGCGCCGAGCTGGGCCTGAATGTTCTCGGCTGTGTTCCTGTTCTCGGTGGTGGGAGCGCTGGAGTAGGTGAAGGTCACCGGCTTTCCTTCGGCAGCGAGTTCGTCGAAGAGCCGTTGGGCGGTCGCCTTGTCCGTCGTGCGCAGTGGTGTGTCCGAGTGGAACGGCGAGGTGTCGCTGAACAGGGTGTCGACGGGTTCGCCCTTGCCGTTGTAGACGGCGAGGTTCAGCGCGTCCATGTCGAGGGCGGCGGCGACGGCCTGGCGGGCGCGGACGTCGTCGAAGGGTGCCCGGCGGGTGTTCAGCGCGATGAAGGTGCCACCGCTGAGGGCCATGACGGTGGTGGGCAGGCCGGCGTCGGTGGCCTTTTCGATGTTGACCGGGTTCGACTCGATGGCCACGTCCGCGCCACCGGTGAGCACCGTGTTGAAGCGCTGGCTGGTGTCGGAGGTGGTGCGCAGGGTGAGACGGTCGAGGTAGGGCCTGGGTGCGTCCCAGTAGCGGGGGTTCCTGGCCAGTTCGATGGCTGCCTGGCGGGTCCAGCTCGTCAGGGTGAACGGCCCGGCACCGACCGGGGCCGCGTCGAAGGCCTGCGCGCCCTTTTGCAGAGCCGCGGGTGAGGCGATCCAGTTCAGGGTGGAGGTGATGACCGAGTGGGCGTACTTCGGTGCGGGCGCCGCCATGGCGATCTTCAGTGTGGTGCTGTCGACGACCTCGGTCGAGGAGATCATCGATGCTTCGGACAGGTTGGTCGCGCGGGTGGCGGGATCCTTGAGGCGGTCCCAGTCGAACTTCACCGCTTCGGCGTCCAGCGGGGTGCCGTCGGAGAACGTCAGGCCGGGGCGCAGTTTCAGGGTGAAGGTCGCGCCGCCGTCGGTGGTGGTGAACGACTCGGCCATCGTGTACTGGATCTCACCGGCGTCGTCGGTCGTCATCAAGGTGCCGTACAGGGCGTTGCCGAGGGCGCCGGTGGTCGCGTAGGCGTTGCCGAGCGTCGCCGGGTCCAGGCTACGGGGGTCGCTGAGCATCAGGATGCGGCCATGACCACCCGCGACCGGCTCTCCGGTGGCACCGCCCGTCGACGACGCGGGATCAGCACCACCACAGGCCCCCAGAGCCAGAACCGCACCGCACACAACGGCCGTAACGATTAATCGAGACCTACTGAACATCATGAACTTTTCCCTCGCGATTGATATCAGGAACGTTTTCGGGTCTTCTACTGCGCGGTTTCCGCACCTGCGCCACGGCGCCGACTTCCGCTGTAAAGCAGCGCCGATATCTTCTCCGCCAGTGACTGGGCCTGTTCTCTGAGTTCCGGGATCGCCGTCGTCTCGAACAGGCCGCCCCGGCGCGGGGGGCCCAGCGTGAAGGCGTTGCTGTGGGGTCTCCCGTCACGGGCGATCAGCCGCCCGCCCGGATCCGTCTCCAGCCCGAGGCGTAGCGGTTCGACTCTCGCGAAGCCCGAGGTGAGGAGCTGGGCTGTCAGCCTGTCCGGGGAACGCGAGACGTCGGCCGGCGGGCCCGAGCAGTCGACGATCCAGTGGAACCGCTGCTCACGAAGCTGGCCGTCCTGCAGGAGCCTGACCAGCAGCGCGTCGCCGTCGTCCGCCGCCTCGACGACGCTGCCCCGGCCGAGCCGCAGCTGCCGCCGCCGCACCAGGTCGTCGATCCAGACCGCGACCTCGGGCGCCATGCGGTGGCGGTGGATGTCCCAGTAGCGCCCGAACCGGGCGAGGAGAACACGTCGGGAGTCGTGGTCGAGTCCGCTCCACACCTGCTCTGACCGGGCTCGCAGGCTGTCGACGACCTCGCGCCACCGGCAGGGGTCCACCGCCGCGGCGCGGCGGATCGCGCGGACCAGGTCACGAGGGCCCGCACCGGACGACGGGCTGAAATTCACCGCGGGCACCGAACCCGCTGCGGGATCCGCCGGCCGGTGCCGGTGGGGAAGCAGGCCATGCCGGGAGACGGCCCGGATCGTCAACCTCGGCCGCCGCTCCGTGAGCCGCAGAGCCACATCCACCATCGTGAGCCCGGTGCCCAGCAGGAGAACGTCGTCCCCGTCCTCGATGCGTCCGAGAGCGTCCCCGCGCAACGGGTCCGCCACGTAGCGCGCGGCGCAGCCGGGCTTCGTCGCCCAGCCGGGAGGCTCCCTGGGAAGAACGCCGAGCGCCAGGATCACGCAGTCGGCGTCGATCGGCTCCCTGCCCGACAGCCCGATCCGGAGCCCTGCGGTGTCCGGGGCGACGGAGACCTCGGTGGCTTCGGCCGGCACCCACTCGGTCGCGCCGGGCAGCGCGTCGCGCTCGGCCGAGGCGAGGACCTCGGTCAGATAGGACCCGTAGAGTCCGCGTGCCAGGAAAGCACCGGGGTCCGCTGGGACTCCGGCGCCCCGCGCCCATTCGACAAAGTGCTCCGGCTGGTCGGGAAAGACGCTCATGCGGCCGGCCGGCACGTTGAGGCGGTGCCGGGGATACGTGGTCCCGTAGGCGAGCCCTGGCCCGTAGCCGCCGTCCCGATCGATGATCGTGATGCGGACCAGCGCTCCGGACCTCGTCGACTCCCGCAGCAGGTGCGTCGCGCACAGCGCGCCGCTGGCGCCTCCTCCCACGATCGCCACGGACGGGCCGCCGGCGCCAGTCCGACCTCGACGCCCGGCCGCTGCGTCACCGCACGTGCGTCCCTCGGCGTGTGTCATCCCGGCTCCCCGCCGCCCGTGTGTCGGCAGCCTTTCCCGGCGGCCCACGGGGAAAGGCCGCGGGGGCCCCGGTCAGGCGTCATGGAGTGCTCGCAGGACTGTGTCGGTGAGCTCGGGACGGCAGATGAGCAGGTCGGGGAGGTAGGGGTTGGGCTCGTTGTAGCGCAGGGGGCTGCCGTCGAGGCGGGAGGTGTGCAGGCCCGCGGCGTGGGCGACGGCGACGGGGGCGGCGGAGTCCCATTCGTACTGCCCGCCGGAGTGGGCGTAGACGTCGACGTCGCCGCGGACGACGGCCATGGCCTTGGCGCCGGCGGAACCCATGGGGACCAGTGCCGCGTCCAGGCGGGCGACAAGCTGGTCGACGCAGGCGGGTGGGCGGGTGCGCGAGACGGCGAGGCGGACCGGGCCGGGAGTCGGGGCGGCGAGGGCCGGTGGTTCGCCGGTGTGCAGCACGAGGCCGGCGGCGGGCAGTCCGACCGCCCCCGCGGTGGGTGTCCCGTTGACGGCGAGGGCGACGTGGACGGCCCAGTCGTCCCGTGGCGGCTCGCCGTACTCGCGGGTCCCGTCGAGCGGGTCGATGATCCAGACCCGGCCCCGGGTGAGGCGGATGGGATCGTCGGCGCTCTCCTCGGACAGCACGGCGTCGTCCGGACGTGCCTGCGCGAGCAGGCGCAGCAGCAGCTCGTTGGACTGGCGATCCCCCTCGGCCCCACCCCGCCCGCGGATGTCGAGGAGGAGGGACCCCGCCTGCTCGGCGAGGGCCGTGGCAAGTGCGTGATCGTCCATGCTGTTCATGCTCCGGCGGGCGGGGTCGGGCGAGGCGCGGGCGGGGCGAGCACACCAGCCTGACGCAGATGGTCGACGACCAGGTCGGCGGCGGCCGCGGCCGGGTGGGCGCCGCTGGCGTCGAGGCGCAGTTCGGGGTTCTCGGGGGGCTCGTACGGAGAGTCGATGCCGGTGAAGTGGATCAGTTCTCCGCGCCGGGCCTTGGCGTAGAGCCCTTTGCGGTCCCGGGCCTCGGCCACCGCCAGGGGCGCGTCCACGTGCACCTCGACGAACTCGCCGGCGCCGAGCAGGTCGCGGGCCAGTGCACGTTCGGCGCGGAACGGGGAGATGAACGAGGCCAGCACGATGACGCCCGCGTCGACCATGAGCCGGGCCACCTCCGCGACGCGGCGGATGTTCTCGACCCGGCCGGCGTCGGTGAACCCGAGATCCTTGTTCAGGCCGTGCCGGACGTTGTCACCGTCCAGCAGATAGGTGTGGTAGCCCTGCTCGTGGAGCCGTTTCTCGACCAGGTTCGCGATGGTCGACTTCCCGGCGCCGGACAGGCCGGTGAACCAGACGACCGCCGGGCGCTGGCCTTTCAGCCGGGCGCGGGCGTCCTTGTCCACCTCGACCGCCTGCCAGTGCACGTTGTCGGCGCGACGCAGCGCGAAGTGCAGCAGCCCGGCGGCCACGGTGGCCTGGGTGAAGCGGTCGATGAGGATGAACCCGCCCAGGTCCCGGTTGGCGGTGTAGGGGTCGAACGGGATCTGCCGGTCGAGGCTGATGTTGCACACGCCGATCTCGTTGAGATCGAGGGTGCGGGCGGCGGTGTGCTCGAGAGTGTTGACATTGACCTTGTACTTCGGCTGCGTGACCGTCGCCCCGACAGTGCTGCTCCCGATCTTGAGCAGGTAGGGACGGCCGGGAAGCATGGGTTCCTCGGCCATCCAGACGAGGTGGCATTCGAACTGGTCCGCGACTGCGGGCGGATCCGAGGCCGCGGCGAGGACGTCGCCGCGGCTGACGTCGATCTCGTCCGTGAGCGTGAGAGTGACCGACTGGCCCGCGGCCGCCTCGTCGAGGTCGCCGTCGGCGGTGACGATCCGCGCGACGGTGCTTTCCTGACCGGACGGCAGCACTCGAACGCGGTCTCCGGGGCGCACGGCACCGCCGGCGATCTGCCCGGAGAAGCCACGGAAGTCCAGGTTGGGCCGGTTGACCCACTGCACGGGCAGGCGGAACGGGCCGGTGTGCAGGTCGTCGGCGATCTCGACGGACTCCAGGTGACCGACGAGGGTGGGGCCGGTGTACCAGGGAGTGTTCGGCGACAGTGCGGTGATGTTGTCCCCGGCCAGCGCGGACAACGGGATCGCGACGATGTCGCTCAGTCCGATCTCGGCCGCGAACGCCCGGTAGTCCGCCTCGATGCCGGCGAACACGTCCCGGGAGTAGTCGACGAGGTCCAGCTTGTTGATCGCCAGGACTATGTTGCGGATCCCGAGTAAGGAGACGAGGTAGCTGTGTCGCCGGGTCTGGGTGAGCACACCCTTGCGGGCGTCGACGAGAATCACCGCCAGATCCGCGGTGGACGCCCCGGTCACCATGTTCCGGGTGTACTGCTCGTGCCCGGGGGTGTCCGCGACGATGAACTTCCGCCGCTCGGTGGAGAAGAACCGGTACGCCACGTCGATCGTGATGCCCTGTTCCCGCTCGGCGGCCAACCCGTCCACCAGCAGCGCGAAATCCAGGCCGTCGCCCTGCGTGCCGATCTTCTTCGAGTCGGTCTCCAGCGCGGCGAGGTGGTCCGAGAACACCAGCTTCGAGTCGTAGAGCAGCCGCCCGATCAGCGTGGACTTCCCGTCGTCGACACTGCCGCAGGTGATGAACCGCAGCATCGACTTGTGCTCGTGCGCCGACAGGTAGGCCTCGATGTCGTCCGCGACGAGGTCGTTGGTCGCGTGCGCCATCAGAAGTACCCCTCCTGCTTCTTCTTCTCCATCGACCCGGACGAGTCATGGTCGATCACCCGGCCCTGGCGTTCCGAGCTCGTCGTCAGCAACATCTCCTGGATGATCTGCGGGAGAGTGCCGGCGGTGCTCTCCACCGCCCCGGTCAGCGGGTAGCACCCCAGCGTGCGGAAACGGACGCTGCGTCGGACCGGCACCTCGCCGGGACGCAGCGGCATGCGGTCGTCGTCCACCATGATCAGAGCGCCGTCCCGTTCGACGACGGGGCGGTGCGCGGCGAAGTAGAGGGGAACGATCGGGATCCGCTCGCGGTGGATGTACTGCCACACGTCCAGTTCGGTCCAGTTGGACAGCGGGAACACGCGGACGCTCTGCCCGGGCTGCGTGCGCGCGTTGTAGAGACGCCACAGCTCCGGCCGCTGTGCCTTGGGATCCCACCGGTGCTGGGCGGACCGGATGGAGAACACCCGCTCCTTCGCCCGGGACTTCTCCTCGTCGCGGCGCGCACCCCCGAACGCCAGGTCGAAGCCGTACCTGTCCAGCGCCTGCTTGAGACCCTCGGTCTTCCACAGGTCGGTATGCGTCGCCGAACCGTGGTCGAACGGATTGATCCCCCGCTCGACGCACTCCGGGTTCTGATGCACCAGCAGCTCGACGCCGAGCTGGTCGACGACACTGTCGCGGAACTCGTACATCTCCCGGAACTTCCAGGTCGTGTCCACGTGCAGCAGGGAGAACGGCGGCTTCGACGGGTAGAACGCCTTCATCGCCAGGTGCAGCATCACCGAGCTGTCCTTGCCGACCGAGTACAGCATCACCGGCCGCTCGCTCTCGGACACCGCCTCCCGGAAGATCTGGATGCTCTCCGCCTCCAGCCGCTGCAGATGCGTCATCCTCGACATCAGTGGAGTTCTCATGAATGGACTTCTTTCCATCAAGGGACGCACCCGGATACCGCAGCGGGAGACTAGGTGAGGCGCAGGGCGATCCGGATCGAGTCTCGGCCGGGTGTCCTGCGGGTCAGGAGCGCGAAGGCATCCTCGAAATGTTCGAGGGGGAAGGTGTCGCCGAGCAGCTCACCGGTCGGTACCTTGCCCGCGTTGATGAGGTCGACGGCCGCCTCGGTGTCGAGGCCCGCGCCGGGGTGCAGGGTGATCCGTCGGGTGGGGATCCAGTCGCTGTGGAAGCCTTCGAGGGGGCGGTCCTTCATCCCGGCGATGACGACGTGCCCACCCTTGCGGACGAGGTCCATGGCGAGGTTGACGGTGACCGGATTGCCGGCGGCGGCGTCGATGACGACGTCGGCCATGCGGCCTTCGGTGAGCTCGCGGACCCGTTCGAGGGGGTCCTCGGACTCGACGTCGACGGTGTGGTCGGCGCCGACGCGCAGTGCCCAGCCGAGGCGGAAGCGGTCCCTGGCCGTGCCGGTGACGATGATGGTCGAGGCTCCGGCCGCACGGGCGGCGACGATGGTCGCCATCCCCATGTGGCCTGGCCCCTCGATGACGACGACGTCGTCCTTCCTGACCGGCGCCACCCAGGTGACCGCGCAGCTCAGCGGTTCGAAGACCGTGAGCTGGTCGGCGGGGAGGTCCTCGCGCAGGCGGTAGACCTGCGAACCGGGCAGCAGTTCGAGGTGTTCGGCGAAGCCGCCGTACAGGCCCGAGCCCTCGTCCACCGAGAAGTCGTGGCCGTAGATCCGGTACCCCTCGGACGTGACGAGGAGCTCACGGACGGCGACCCGGTCGCCTTCCGCCACCCCCCACGCCTCGGCCGTGGCCGAATCGATCTTCTCGACGCGGCCGACGATCTCGTGGCCGGCGATGGAGGGGAAGGCACCGCCCCAGGAGGTGTGGACGTGGCCACGGAAGTGGTCGATGTCGCTGTGGCACAGGCCGGTGGCCTCGACGCGCAGGACGGCGCCGCCGGGCTGGGGGTCGGGGACGGGGAGGTCGCGTTCCTCCCAGGTCTCGTCGCCGTTGAAGACGATGGCACGGCTCACGTCAGGACCTCCTCGAGCAGCCCGCTCGCGCGTTCCACCGCGCGCCGGGTGGCGCTGATGTGCCCTTCGGCCTCGATGGCGGGGCCGACGAGTTCGAGTTCGAAGGCGCCGGTGTATCCGGCGTCGATCGCGGCCTCGACGAACGACGCGAGGTCGAGGTCTCCGTCACCGGGGACGACGCGGCCGCCGGGGGAGGGCTTCGAGGGTGTGCCGTAGACGGCGTCGCAGATCTGGACCGCCGCCAGGCGCGGTCCGGCCCGGCGGACGGTGTCCTCGACGTCGCGTTCCGCCCAGCAGTTCCCGATGTCGGCGATCAGGCCGATCCCGGCGCGGTCGGCGACGTCGATGCCGTCGCGCAGGGTGTGGACGAAGGACTGGTCGGTGCGCAGCGAGGGCTCGATCGCCAGCCGGACCCCGCGGGACTCGGCGTAGGACGCGCAGGGTTCGACCGCCCGTGCCAGCGCCGCCGCGAGCTCGTCGAACGAACGGCCGTCGCGCCGTCCCGGGGTGAAGTAGGTGCAGCCGCCCACCTGGGCCGCGAGGTCCACGGCGCTGTTGATCCGCTCGCGGGTCGCGTCCCAGCTTTCGGGGGCGGAGAGGTCGAAGTTGCCGGTGATCACGGTGGTGGCCGTCAGGGAACGTGCCCGCAGCGCCTCGACCGCGGCGGCGCGTCCGTAGTCGTCGGGTTTGGCGACGACGAGACCCACGTGGCGCAGGCCGAGCTCGTCCCACAGCGCGAGCTCGTCGGCGAAGGGCTGCGGGTAGGTGCACATCTCGCTGACCGAGAGCCGGGGATGGGTCACGGCAGCATCTCCCGGAGGTCACGGATCTCGGCTTCGAGCCAGCGGACCTCGCTGAAGTTCTCCCGGCCGCTGCGCTCGAGCAGCAGTTCGTGGGCCCCGAGCCTGATCCGCAGGGCCTCGGGATCCTTCGGTTCCCGGGAGAGCACCATGTCGATCAGGTGCAGTGCCTCGACCGGCCGCCCGGCGTCCAGGTGGGCCCGGGCCCGGTCGACCAGCGGGCCGGTCCCACCGGCCATGTCCAGCAGGTCGGCCCAGACGGCGGAGGCGGGCACGTCGTAGAGCTCTGTGGTCGACTCGTAGCGGAACCAGCCGGTGTGCTCCTCCCAGATCGCCCGGACGATCCAGGGCACCTTGCCGTGCCCCTGCGGGATGGCCAGCTCGGGCGGCAGCGTGATCTGGCCCATCAGGGTCCACAGGTCGACGCCCGCGTTCATGCCCTCGATGGTGCGGTCGCGCAGGTACTCGGTGGCGTCGCGCAGCTGGGTGAGGCGGCGGCGGATCTCCTCGGCCCCGCGCACCGGCTCGCCGTGCCCGGTGATGAGGACCTCGGGTTCGAGCCCGATGACCCGGTCGACGGAGTGGATGTACGACAACGAGCCGCGGATCTTGTCGCCGCGGATCGTGTACAGGTTGGGGACGTGCCCGAACAGCGGCCCGGTGAGGTTGCCGGTGAACACGGTGCGCTCGTCGGGGAGCCACACGACCAGGGAGTCCGTCGTCTCGCCGCCCGGAGTCGAGTAGAGCTCGAAGCGGCGTCCGCCCAGGGTGAAGGCGTGGTTGTCCAGGAAGGTGGTGGTGACCACGGCCTCGGGCGGCTGGTAGGTGCGGTCGACGCCCGTGACGTCGCGCTTCCACAGGTGGGTGCTGCGGCTGGAGTAGAACGGCTGCAGCCGTCGCCAGTACTCGCGGACGTCCGCGTGGTTGGCCTGGGCGATCGTCTCGACGCCCGGCGCGGTGATCTGGGACCAGCCGCCCACGTGGTCGGGGTGGCCCTGGGTGAAGACGATCATTTGGAGCGGGCCGGAGCTCACCCGGCCGAAGCGGGCCTTGATCTGCTCCGCCTCGGTGTACATGCCGGTGTTGATCAGCACGTCGCCGTCGGGGGTGGTGACCAGGTAGCTGTTGGAGATGCCCTTCGAGGTGAAGATGTGGTCGTTGACGGGGACGGCGTCCTGCTGGCCCTCCCCCTCCTTGACGATGAGGGCGTTCAGGGGCTGCTTCACCGGGCGCCGCTCTTTCCCGCCTCGGCCGCGATGGCGAAGGCGTCGGTGTAGAAGGCGAACCGTTCCCGCAGCTCGTCCGCGGCGAGACCGAAGTCGCCTTCCAGGTCGTAGACCACTCGGCCGCGCTTTCCGCGCGGGTGGGAGGCTATGTAGGCGCGGATGTCGGCGACGCTCTCGTCGGTCACCGGCAGGCCGGCCCGCTCGAGCACGTGCGTCGCGGACCGGACGTCGTCGGCGATGATGTCGGCGAACTGCAGCTCGACGAGCTGCCCGTTCGGTACCAGCTCCCGGTCGCGCATATATCTACGCAGCATCTGCTCGATGCGGTTCACCCAGTACTCGACGTGCGCGTCGATGTCCGGCTGCTTCTGGCTGTTCTTGAGCGCGAGGCCGCGCATGGTGAGCAGGGACTGCAACGTGGCCACGGGATCCCGGTGGATCATCACGACCGTGACGTCCGGGTAGACGGCCAGCAGCGGGACCAGCTGCTCGCTGTGCTGGTTCGACTTGACCATCCAGCGCCGCTCGTCCGGGAACTGGTGCGCGATGGTCTTCAGCACGTCGCGCATGTACCGGTAGTGCGGTGTCTGGTCGTGGCTCAGGTAGTGGTCACTGAAACCGGGCACCTGGGCCAGCCACTCCCACTGGTAGCTGGCGAAGTCGGGGAGCTGCAGCTCGTTCTCGCCGCACGCGTGGTCGGGCGAGTGCTCGTGCATCGCGGCCATGATCTCGTTCTTGCTGACGTTCTGCCATCGCGCCTCTGAACGGAGCCACCGGGGGTCCAGGGCACCGGGCGTAGGCGTTTCGCCTGGCCGCGGCGCCGGCTGGGCCGCCAGGTAGACCGGAAGGTGACGGAGCCTGCGGTCCGCGGCGACCAGGTTCTCCAGGTGGGTGCTGCCCGAGCGGGGCAGCGCGACGACGTTGATCGGCCGCGTGATCCGCACGTCGAGCGCATCGGGGTGGCGCGTCCAGTAGTCCTGGATGAGCAGGCGGTTGACCGCGGCCTTGACGCAGTGGTCGACGAAGATCGCCTTGTGGGCCCGCCACACGTTGTCGTCGGCCGCCACCTCGTCCAGCAGCCGGCCGAGCCGTTCGGTGAAGTCCATGGGCCCGAAGTCGTCCAGGCCGGTCTGGGTTCTGGCGGCGTCGAGGACGCGGCCGACGCTCATGTCGACCGGACGCCGTTCGGCCGACTCCAGCGCGTTCGTCTCCTCGGGACTGCGCCGGTTCTCCCGCATCCCCTCGACGCGGAGCACTTTCACGGCCACTGGGGAAGCTCCCTGATGTTGGTCTTGCCGGCGTTCGCCATCCACCCGCCGTCGACGACCGCGAGATCGCCCGTGTGGAAGCGCGACCAGTCGCTCATGAAGTAGACGCCGATGCCCTCGAAGTCGTCCGGGGTACCCATCCGGCCCGAGGGGTTGTAGGCGAGGATGCGGTCGGACAACGGGCTGCCCGCCGGGATCCGGACCGTCTCGCTCGTCGTGTGCCCGGGGCACACGACGTTGCAGCGGACGCCGTAGCGGCCCGCCTCGACGGCGATGCCCCGCGACATGGCGACCATGGCGCCCTTGGAGGCGTTGTAGTGCTGCATGCCGGGGCTGCCGGTCAACGCTGAGAGGCTGGCGCAGAACAGCAGCGACCCACCGGCGTCACCGGCGTCGTACCGGGCCTTCATGTGCCGCGCGCCCTCGCGCACGGTGAGGTAGGCGCCGTGCTGGTTCACCGCCAGCAGGCTGTGCCACGCCTCGGTGGTCATGTCGAGGAAGCTGCGCTCGTTGCGCATCATCCCCGCGTTGGCGATGACGCCGTCGACCCGGCCCATCTCCTCGACCGCCTCAGCCATCGCCCGCACCACGCGGTCCTCGTCGCTGACGTCGACCTCCTGCGCCAGGACCCGGTGGCCGAACCCGGACAGCACCCTGGCCGCCTCGGCGTTCTTCTCCGCCCGGCGGCCCCAGATGACGACGTCACCGCCAGCCCGGGCGATGCCACGGGCGAAGGCCAGACCGATCCCGGCGTTCCCCCCGCTGATCAGGACCACACGTCCCGTTAAGTCGAACACGAGATATTGCTATAGCAAAACGTAAATCGCTGTCAAGCCTCCACTCGACTGCGGCTGCTCCCGGGAGGGCGGATGTTGTGATCGAAGGGGATGCCCTCGTACACCGCCTGACCACGCCGGACGGTCACGTTCCGCAACCGCGTCCGGCCCCGGTCCGGTCCCGTGCCGGCTTCGCGGGGTGGACTGCCAGGGCCTCCCTGCCGGGCGCCGACCGGCCTAGCCTGCGCTGTGACGCAGCCGTGGAAGCGACGACATGAACACCGACGCACGGCGTTCGTGCCGGTGTTCGGACAGGACAGACATGGAGCATCGTTCTCTCGGCCGTACCGGTGTCTCGGTCAGCAAGCTGTGCCTCGGAGCCATGATGTTCGGGCGTTGGGGAACCGAGGATCACGACGAGAGCATCCGGATCATCCATCGTGCGCTCGATGCCGGCATCACCTTCATCGACACCGCGGACGTCTACTCGCGGGGCGAGTCGGAGACCATCGTCGGGAAGGCGCTGGCCGGTGGTCGGCGCGAGGACGTCATCCTCGCCAGCAAGGTCCACATGCCGATGGGCGACGATCCCAACCAGCGGGGCAACTCGCGCCGCTGGATCATCCGCGAGGTCGAGGACTCGCTGCGGCGGCTCGGGACCGACTGGATCGACCTGTACCAGATCCATCGCTACGACCCCGGCACCGATCTCGACGAGACGCTCGGCGCGCTCACCGACCTGGTCCGGGCCGGGAAGGTCCGCTACGTCGGCCACTCGACGTTTCCGGTCTCCGCGATCGTCGAGGCCCAGTGGACGGCACGGGAGCGCGGCCGGGAGCGTTTCGTCTGCGAGCAGCCGCCGTACTCGATCCTCACCCGCCGGATCGAGGTCGACGTCCTGCCGACCTGTGCCCGGTACGGGATGGGTGTGATCCCGTACAGCCCGCTCGCCGGGGGCTGGCTCTCGGGCCGCTACAGCGCCGGCGCGGACGCCGCGGCGCCGGCGTCCGAGGCGCGGCGGCGGCTCAGCGACCGCTTCGATCTGGCGCTGCCGGCCAACCGGCGCAAGCTGGACGCCGCCGAGCAACTCGCCAAGGTGGCCGCCGAGGCGGGGATCAGCCTCATCGAGCTGGCGATCGCCTTCGTCCTGCGCCATCCCGCGGTGACCGCGGCGATCATCGGCCCGCGAACGATGGACCATCTGGAGTCCCAGCTGACCGCCGCCGACATCGAGCTCTCCGACGACGTCCTGGACCGCATCGACGAGATCGTGCCTCCCGGTACGACCATCAACCCCGCCGACGACGGATGGGTCAGCCCGGCCCTGGCTGCTCCGGCACGCCGCCGACCGACGCGCTGAGCGCGGACGGCGTCACGACATCCAGGCCGGGTCGACGAGCACTGAGGGATCAACGGAGCGGGTGGTCGCGGCGCCGGCCGGCCTGATGCGCCGCAGGAACTCCTCGACCAGGGCGAGCATGTCCCGGGCCAGGTCCGGAGAGAGGTCCGGGGAGAGCACGGCCGGCAGCTGGGCGCCGGCCGTGCCGACGAAGCTCCGGTTGCTGAGGCGGAGCATCGACTCGAACACCGGGATGCCGAGGCTGCCGGCCCGGTCGATGTGCGGGCGCAGGAAGCTCGTCGGCCGGCCGCGGTAGTACTGCACCATGGTGAGTACGACGCCGAGCAGGCGCGGCTCGAGCCGTTTCACCGCCGGGCGGATTCCGAACTGCAGCTCCGCCACCCGGTTGTACTCCCAGACGAACCGGCCCAGCTTGCCCATCAGGTGCTCGATGCCCGTCGTCGACTGGTTGTCGGGCCGGGACGGGACGAGCAGGTGGTCGCAGGCGGCGAC
The DNA here is from genome assembly GCF_900465275.1 of Parafrankia sp. Ea1.12. Lineage (NCBI taxonomy): Bacteria > Bacillati > Actinomycetota > Actinomycetes > Frankiales > Frankiaceae > Parafrankia > Parafrankia sp. Ea1.12. Next base: position 22,328 of record NZ_UBIZ01000428.1, read on the forward strand.
CGCGGCCCGGGTGATCACCCCGAAGTTCGACGGGCAGTCGATCAGGACGAGGTCGTAGTCGTTCGGCGAGAAGGAGGCCAGGCCGGTCGCCAGCCGCTGGTAGACGTCGAAGTAGTGGCGGGTGGACCGGTGCGCCTGCGCGCCGCCGAGCCGGGCGACGAGGTCCATCTCGATGTCGCCGAGCGCCAGGTGCGAGGCGAGCAGGTCCAGCGTCCCGCCGCGGGCGGCGATGGCGGCGGCCACGACCGGCGGGGTGGTCACGTACCCGGCCAGCGGCGGCGGGATGGCCTCCGGCCGCCACGACTCGAACCAGGCCTTGACCGTCCTGCGCTGGTCGGCGAGCTCCGTGTGCCAGGTGTCGGCGCGGTAGAAGTTGAGGGTGAGGTTCGCCTGCGGGTCCAGGTCGATCAGCAGGACCCGCCGGCCCAGGCTGGCGATGGCCGCGCCGATGTTGGCGGTCAGCGTGGTCTTGCCCACGCCGCCCTTGTAGCTGGCGATCGCCACGACCTTCACCGCGTCCTCGCTCCCAGTCGCACGCTCCGTTCGATGACGGACCGGCCTTCCGCTCGGCCGTACTGTCGGGCTCCCCCGTCCGGCTTACGAGCAGATTACGGCGATCGACGGGACCGGCCCACCCAGACCGGGGCAGAGGGGACGCCTACCCGGCCCGATGGTGTGGGCCGGGCCGAGAAGTCCCTGCTCAGGCGAGGTCCCGGACGTCCCGCCGGCCGCCGCGCGATGCCGACCAGCGTCGTGCCGTACGGGCTGACCCGTTCCGGCGTGCGCGACGCGCGGCCCGTGGGCATCGGGACCGCCGTCGTGGGGGGCCGTACCTGCTGTGGTTACTCGCCTCCGGGAAGGGCGCCGGCCACATCTCCTGATCGCCGCCGCGGGTCGGGGACCCGCGGCCCGGGCACACGCCGCCCGACGATCCGCTGGTCGGGCAGCCGTGGCACGGGGGCCCGCGGCCCGCCGCGGGCCCCCGTCAGCGCCCACGCCGCCAGCGCCCCGAGAAGGAGCAGCGCGGCGAGGAAGTAGCAGTTCCCGGCCAGCAGCTGCCAGCCGTGGTGGGAGAACTCGGCGTCGCCCGTGTTCGGGACCCACCAGATCGGAGCGGCCACGAGCAGCCCGTAGCCGGCCACCGCGGCGCCCCGTCCCCACCGCGGCCGGCCGGGGGCCGCGGACATCCAGAGAAGCGCGGGGACCGCCCACACCCAGTGATGGCTCCACGAGATCGGCGACACCAGCAGGCCGGTCAGAGCGCAGGTGACGTCCCCGGGCAGCCGCGCACCCGAGCGGAACAGCCGCGCCGCCGTCGCCAGGCCGACGGCGGCGACCACCGCGGCCAGCGGGAGATAGAGCGGCCGCGCGTTGTCCGCACCGGACATGAGGCGGGCCAGGACGCCGAGCAGTGACTGGTTCCCGGCGAACGGGACGCCACCCACGTGGCCGGGGTCGAGGAACGTCTCGGACCAGTACGTCGCCGACGAGCCGGGGCTCGCCGCGAAGCCGACGCCGATCGTCACGCCGAACGTCGCCACCGCGGTCAGGGCGGCGCGGTGGCGGCCGGTGAGAAGCAGATGCGGCACGAAGATCAGTGGGGTGAGCTTGATCCCGGCGGCGATCCCGATGAGCACACCCCGCGGCAGCGGCCCGCGCCGGCCGAACAGGTCCAGCGCGACGAGCAGCCCCAGCGCGATGTTGATCTGGCCCAGGTCGAAGTTCCGCCGGATCGGCTCGGCCAGCATCGCCAGGCCGACGACCGGGCCGACGGCGCGGACCCCGGGCCAGCGGCCGGCCGGGGACGGCCGGATCGCCGCCAGCGAGGTGGCGCAGAAGAAGTACAGCGAGACCAGCAGGAGCAGCGTCCAGACCAGTTGCGCGACCGGCCGCGGCGGCAGTGCGAGCGGCGTGAACACCGCCGCCGCGAAGGGGGTGTAGGTGAACGGCAGCCCCGAGGCGGGTTCCACCGCCGAGTAGAGGTCCCCGCCGTGCAGCAGGACGTTCCCGCCCAACCGGTAGACGACGAGGTCGGTCAGCCGGCTGGTCACCGCGAAGGTGAGGAAAAGAACCGCGAAACCGAGCCCGGTGGCGGTTCCCGTTGTTCGAGCGGCAGCCTGAAGGCGCCGCGGTTGTGGCGCCAGGTTCAAGGACGCACTTCCATCCACCGAAAGCCGAACGTGCTGCGGGCTCCCGTTACCCGCGACGCACTGGACATCAACGGGCCGACACCGGGAAAACGAGGTCCGCGGGCGCGGGATCCGTGCGGGCTCAGACGTTACCGCACCGCCGCGGCCCCGCCGCCACCGCTGCGGCCCCACCGCTCAGGGCCCACCGGGCCGGCCTGGACCGCCGGCGGACAGTGCTGCTCGCATCGCATTCACCGATTCCGGTCGACGCCCCCTGATTCCGATAGGGGATTACTCCGCGCCGGGCGGTGAGATACTCGGCGAGCGTGTCTCGCTGTGACTGCAGGTCGTCAGCTCTCGGCAGCGCCAGCCATGCGGCGGCGCGACCGCCGGCCGGGCAGCCAGGACCGGCGCCGCCCCGCCGGCAGGGACGCCTTCATCTCCTTGGGCCAGGCACGGGTGTCACGGGGTTCGACGTAGGGCTCGAGATCCTCCGGGTGGCCCACCGAGATCGCCCGTCCCCGGGCGATCTCGGTGTCGAACTCCAGGCCGAGCAGGATCGCCAGGTTCGACAGCCACAGCCACACCAGAAAGACGATCACTCCGGCGAGTGCCCCGTAGGTCTTGTTGTACGAGCCGAAGTTCGACACGTAGAAGGCGAACGCCGCGGACGCCGCCAGCCAGATCAGGACGGCCAGCAGGCTGCCGGGCGTCATCCAGCGGAAGCCGCGAACCCGGGCGTTGGGGGTGCTCCAGTACAGCAGCGCGATCATGACCACGACGAACAGGACCAGGACCGGCCACTTCGCCACCGACCACAGAGTGATCATCGCGTCGTCGAGGCCGATCATCCGGCCGACCTGCCGCGCCAGCCCGCCGCTGAACACGACGATCACGGCGCTCCCGGCCAGCAGGACCATCAGCAGCACCGTGACGGCCAGCCGGAGCGGGGCGACCTTCCAGACGGGACGTCCCTCGGGCATGTCGTAGATGGCGTTGGCGGCTCGGATGAAGGCCGCGATGTACCCGGATGCCGACCACAGGGCCGCCGCGAGACCCAGCACGGCGAGCAGCCCGCTCGTGCCGGGGGCGTCCCGCAGCCCGGTGACGGCGTCGTGCACGATGTCGCGGGCCGACCCCGGTGTCAGTTCCTGCAGGTTCTCCAGGACGCTGTCGGTCGCCTGCCGCCCGACGACGCCGAGCAGCGAGACCAGCACGAGAAGCGCGGGGAAGATCGCGAGCACCCCGTAGTAGGTGAGCGCGGCGGCCCGGTCCGGGAGATCGTCCCGGCGGAACTCGCGGACGGTGCGGACCAGCACCCAGAACCACGAACGCAGCCCGAGCCGGGCCGGTGCGGCGGCCGCGTCCCCTGCCGCACCGCCACGGGCCGCACCGCCGCTGGCCACGGCACCTGTCGTGTCATCCGCCGGGCGCGGCGCGGGCACCTCGTCCGCCGGCTCGCCGCCCCGTTTGTCCCCCATACCGGCGCGCTTCCCGCGCATCCCCACCATGACGATGTTGTTGCCGCCCGGACGGTTCGCAAATCCCGCCGAGCGGGGCCAGATCGCCAGACCGGTGCGTATCCGCTCGTCCCCGAGCCGACGTACGGCGCCGGTCGGCACCGGGGACCCTGGAGACGGCCGGAAGTGATAGACATTCACGCCGGCCAGGCCCGGACGAGGACACACCCAGATTGCCGTCGCGGGACCAACCCGGGCGGGACGAGCCCCACCGCGGCCAGACCGGACGAACCGGCGCCGTGGACAGGTAGTCGACATACTGGGCCCCATGCGCCAAGCGTTCGCCCACGACGCCGTGATCGACATGAGCCCCGACGCCGACGTGGCGGCGCCCGGCGCCGCGGTCACCGTCGCTCTCTGCGGGCACTGGGAGCATCAGCCTCCCTGCCCCCTCGCCGCGCACCACACACACGCGACGCGGACGGGCCACCGCGGGGTACGGCTGCGGATCCTCTTCGCCACCGAACCGGAGCAGGAGCACACGGTTCGGCGCCGGATCGAGGCGGCGCTGGCCACTGGTCGGCTGCACGGACCCAACGGCCCCACCCGCTGGCAGCTGCGCACCAGCCAGCGCGGCGACCTTGCCGCCTCGGAGTCCGCGCACGCCGAACGGCTGACCCACGGCTGACCCACCACCGGGGCCCGCCCGCACGAGCCGGCTCAGTAGGCGAGGAACAGGATCTCGTCCCGCGAGTACTGGTGGTCCGGGTGCTTCTCGGCGAGATGCGCCTGCGTCTTCTCGACCAGGTCGTCCTCGTCCTCGCCCTCGATGAACGCTCCGCACGGGCAGCTGAGACGCCGCTTCACCGCTCCTCCTCTCCGGCGGGCGCGTCGCGCCCGTCACCGCCGTTGCTGTCGCACCTATTGTCGCTTCCGGGCGGGTCACGTGTGCGGTCCGCGGACCGGCTCGCGCTGGAACAACTGGTGAACCACGGCCGTCCCGGCGGGACGTCCCAGCGGCCGTGGGTGCCTCAGTACTGCAGGGCCGTCGCCAGATCTCGCCCGATGCGGCCGACCGCGCCGACGTCGAGCTCGTAGAGGACGTGCCGCCCGTGGCGCTCCATCCGCACCAGCCCCAGCTCGCGCAGGGCACGCAGATGGCGGGAGACCTGGGGGCGGGTCATCGTCAGCCGGTCCGCCAGGTCTGCGGTGGTCATGGCCTGCCGCGCGATCAGCCGGCACAGCCGCACCCGGCTCGGAGCCGACCTTCGGCGCCTCGACCGGGAAGTGGACGACGGGGGGCAGACCTGGCTCGTTCTTCACCAGCAGGTGCGGGGCACCGTAGCGGGTGGGGATGAGCAGCAGCGGAGTCCGGGCCGGGTTGATCACCGCGTGGTGCACCTTGTCGAAGACGACCCGGGCGGGGCCGGCCGACGGCGCGACGAGACGCGCGCTCGACGGGCTGAGCGAGACCAGGGCCGGCGCGGGCCCACCGTCGGCGAGCCGGCGCCGCACCAGGTGGGCGGCCCGGTCGAGCACGGGCGCGGTCTGCGCCCAGAGCCCGCCGAAGAACACCCGCCCGCACAGGTCGAGAAAGCGGAGGATGTCCGCGCGCAGCGCCTCCGGGTCGCGCAGCAGGTCCTCGGCCAGGCCGAGGTGCGGCTCCGGCAGCCGGGCGGCGGCATGACGCAGCACGGCGGCCTGCCCCGGGTCGTGGCAGACCTGGCTGAAATCGAAGCCGTGGTACCCGCTGGCGCAGGCGTATGCGGTGAGCTCGGCGAACCGGTCGATCCCGAGGCCGGCCAGCGGCGCGGCGACCGGGGATGGACCGTCGAGCCCCGGGTAGAAGGCGCGCCACCGCAGCGCCGTCCACAGCGGCGCGAAGCGGCCCAGCCCGGCGCGGAAGGCGGGCGGGGCGGTGCGGGTGACCTGGTCGGCCCAGGCCGCGTGCTCGGTGTGGTGCGCGGACCCGGTCAGCACATGCAGGCAGGCGGCCAGCTCCGCGAGCGGCGAGACGGCGACGCTGAACCGGCCGGGGGCGGCGCCGTCCAACACGATCACGACCGACATGGGCTGACTGTACGGAGGCTGGTCGATCAGTCCGTGCCACCCGTGGACACCGTCGTGAACTCCGCCCGTGCCGCCGCCAGCAGGCCCGGGTCGGTGAGCAGGCCGGTGACCACCCAGGCCAGCCCGGCCGCCGCGACCTGGGTGCGGTCGTGGGCGAACGCCGTGGCCGCCGCCTCGCGCAGTGCGTCGGAGTGACCGGGCGTACCGACCTCGGCGATCTGGATGTACGGGTGGATGACCGGCAGCGGCTGGGAGAGGTTGCCGATGTCGGAGGAGCCGGCGGGGCCGCGCGGGTCCCCGGGCGCGATGTCCACACCCAGCGCGCGCACCGCCGCCGCGAACCGCTCGGCGAGCACCGTGTTGTCGCGGCGCTCCGCGTACAGCGGGCCGGTCTCGGTGACCTCCGCCGCCGTCCCGGTGGCGAGCGCCGCGCCCGCGGCCGCCGCGCGGACCCGCTCGACCAGTTCCTCGACCGAGGCTGCCGTGCCGTCCCGGACGTACAGGTCCACCGCGGCGTGGGCCGGGACGACGTTCGGGGCCTGGCCACCGTCCGAGATGATGCCGTGCAGCCGGGCGCTCGGCGGGACGAACTGGCGCATCGTGTCGAGTGCGTTGAGGAACAGCTGGGCTCCCGCCAGCGCGCTGCGCCCCGACCAGGGCGAGAGGGCCGCGTGCGCGCTCGTCCCCGCGAACGCGACCCGCAGGTGGGCAGCGGCCAGCCCGGGCCGGCCGGTCAGCGACCGGTCGCCGGGATGGAACATCACCGCCGCGTCGACGCCGTCGAAGACCCCGGCCTCGGCGAGCCGGATCTTGCCCGCGCCGCCCATCTCCTCACCGGGCGTGCCGATGACGGCGATCGTGCCGGGGTGGGCGGGCAGCGCGCGGACGGCCGCGATCGCCGCGCCCGCGCCCCCGGCCGCGATGAGGTTGTGTCCGCAGCCGTGCCCGACACCAGGCAGTGCGTCGTACTCGGCGAGGACGGCGACGCACGGGCCGGGCTCCGCCCCCTCGTGCACGGCCACGAAGGCGGTGTCCAGGCCGCCCGCCGGCACCCGGACGGTGAAACCGGACTCCCCGAGCCAGCCGGTCAGCACGTCCCGGGCGTGAAACTCGGCGAACTTCAGCTCCGGCCGGGCGTGGATGGCCAGGCTCACCGCGTCCATCCGGGGCCGCAGCACGGCCAGCGCGGCCGAGATGCTCTCCAGCACGGACTCGATCGCGGGCCCGGCGGGCCCGGCCGGCGCGGTGCGCGCGGCGGGTGAGGCAGACATGGCGGGCATGAGGACTCCGTTGCGGCTCGATGAGCAATAGCGCTCACCGTTCACGCCGCCGGCACTTGCGCGCCGGCACCCCGGGTCTGACCGGTCTTGGCCGTGCCAGGTTCCCGCTTCCCAGCCACCTGCCCGCTCGCGCGGGTCTTACGGTCGGCTCCACGGGCGTTTACGGTCTCCGACGTACTGGCGGCGACCTGGTGTTTGAGGTTGATCGCAGCGTTGTGGTCGCGGTCGGCCACCAGCCCGCAGGCCTGGCAGCGGAACGTGCGGTCCGACAGCGTCAGGCTTGGGTTTCGCCAGCCGCAGCCGGAACAGGTCTTCGAGCTGGGGGCACTGGTGGGCCGCCGGCGAGGTGCCCGCGGGTGCGGGTCCTTTTCCGGCGGCCCCCAGCCCGAACGACGCATGCGACTTTCACCGCACGTCGCTCTCC
>NZ_UBIZ01000727.1:0-350 GCF_900465275.1 Parafrankia sp. Ea1.12
AGGCTGGGCACGCCGAGCACGCCGGTGCCTATGCTGGCGTGGGTGTCGGCCCAGGTGATTATTGGTCCTACTGTCCCGTATCCGAGCGGTGCGACGGCGTCGAAGCTGCCGTGCAGTGACTGCTGGAAGATGGCGAGCATGGCGCCCATCGAATGGCCGACTCCTACGGTCGGGCCGAGTTCGAGCGGGCCGAGGTCGGGTAGGAGTGAGCCTTTCACGGCGCGCTCCGTCAGCTCGGCGAGTGTCGCCGCGTTCGCCGCCGCGACGACGTCGGGTGTGAGTTCGGCGGCTCGGGGGTGCCGGGAGCTCTCGCCGGTGCCGATGTGATCGACGGCGATGACGAGCATGTC
>NZ_UBIZ01000427.1:0-1127 GCF_900465275.1 Parafrankia sp. Ea1.12
GGGCGGGTACATCTTTTGCTATGAGGTATGCGACGGGTGGCGGGTTGACGCCCGCCGGGCAGGTGGAACGGGAGCGGGTTCGGTTGGCCGCGGCTGACCGGTTCGCCGCGGGAGCGACACGGACGGAGGTGGCGCGGGAATTCAAGGTGACTCCGAAAACAGCGGGCTGCTGGTATCGGGCGTGGGAGTCAGGGGGCGCGGCGGCGTTGCGGTCGGCTGGTCCGTTGTCGCGGTGCCGGTTGGATGATCGGGATCTGGGCCGGTTGGAGGCGATCCTGCGCCGGGGGCCGGGGGTGTACGGCTGGGAGGATCAGCGGTGGACCCTGGCCCGGGTCGCCGAGGTGATCAGGCGGGAGTTCGGGGTCGAGTACACGCTGCCGGGGGTGTGGATGTTGTTGGACCGTCACGGCTGGTCGTGTCAGCTGCCGGCGCGCCGCGCGGTCGAACGTGACGACACCGCGGTGCGGGGCTGGTCCGAGCAGGGGTGGCCGGTGGTAAAACCACTGCGGCGGTCCGGGATGCCTGGGTCTGTTTCCTCGACGAGACAGGGCAGGGACTGCGGCCGCCACGAGGACGGACGTGGGCGCGCCGCGGAGTGACCCCGGTGGTGCGGGTGCCGGGGCGGGGTGGGTCCGGGCGGGTGAGTGTGGTCGGGATGGTCTGCTACAAACCCGGGCAGCGGGCCCGGTTGCTCTACCGGGCTCGGGTCAGCCACGGCCGTCCGGGTGAGCGTAAGGGGTTGGGCTGGGGGGACTGCCGGGATCTTCTGCTGGCTGGGCATGCGCAGCTTCCCGGGGGCCGGCTGGTGGTGGTGTGGGACCGGTTGAACATCCATCTCCAGGCCGAGATGACCGGCTTCCTGGCCGCGCACGCCGGCTGGGTGAGCGTCGTATGGCTGCCTGCCTACGCGCCTGAGTTGAACCCGGCCGAGGGTGTCTGGTCGTATCTGAAACGTACAACCCTGGTGCACCTGGCCGCCCGTGGTATCGACCAGGTCTATCAGGCCGTCAAGCACGGACTGAAACGTATGCAGTACCGGCCGGGACTACTCATCGGGTTCCTCACCGAAACCGGACTGACCTGGAAAGATCTCCGATCAACATAACTTCACACGTTAATCTTCAGTA
>NZ_UBIZ01000720.1:0-4548 GCF_900465275.1 Parafrankia sp. Ea1.12
CTCAGGCCAACCGCCGCCAGGTAGCGGCATCACAGGCGGGTTCATCGTCAACCCGTCACACCGCCCGGCCGGAGCCCACGATCACAGCCGGACCACAGCAACATGCTCGTCGGGCTGGGGCGAAGCCCCGTTAGTACTGAGCCGAAGTAGCTTGGCGTCACGGCCTGCCCTGGCGCTCCGCGGTTCCGCGGAACCCCAGGATCGACCGTGAGCCGTGGTGGCCGCGTCGTCGAGCAGGCGGCGTGCGCGCCGGAATCTGGCATGCGTAGATCCCGCACCCGTCCCGGGATTTCTGTCAGTGCGGCGGGAGAGGATGACCGCGTGGTCCCCACTTCCCGTCCCGCCCGCACGCCGGCCGCCGCGGGCGCCGGCGCCGGCGCTGGCGCTGGCGCTGGTGCTGGCGCTGGCGCTGGCGCTGGCTCTGGCTCTGGTGCCGCGGCTGGCGCTGGGGCCGGCGCCGTGGCCGCGCTGCGGGCGGCCGGGGTGGGCCGGGGCGGCCTGGTGGCGGTGGTCCCGGTCTCGGATGTCGCGGTGGCGCTGGCGTGCGCCGGCGCCGTCTGGGCCCAGCCCGCCGACCCGGCCGCCGTCCTGGCCGAAGTGGAGCGCGCCCTCGCCCCCCGGTGGGTCTGGTGGTCGGCACACAGCACCGGGGCACTGCTGACCAGGTCAGGTACCAGCACAATCGCCGGACCCCGCGCTGGCTCTGGCACCTACGTCGGCCCCGGCACCCACGCCGGCCCCGGCGCTGACACCGGTCCCGGGCGCAGTCCCGTTCCCGCCGTGTGCTGGGATCTCGCGGCGGCGCACCGCGTCCTGCACGGGGGGCACCGGGATGATCCGGCGGCGGTCTGGGCCGGCGCACGCGGACTGCCACTCCCGCCGCCACCGCCCCGGCCCCGCGCCGACGGCCAGCTCGACCTGCTCGCCCTGGTCGATCACCCGGGCGGCCCGGGTGACGGCGAGGCCGACGATCCGATCGGCCCGGACGGCCAGCTCCGACCGGGCTGGGCCGAGGAGACGCTGCGCGGCGCGGGCCCGGGCGGGACGGGCGCCCAGCTGGCCCGGGCCACCCGGCTCGCCCAGCTGGCCCTCACCGTCACGGCCGCTCAGGACGAGGCGCTGCGCGCACTGCCCGACCCGCGGGCGCGGCCGGCCGGGCTCCCGCTGGCCGTCCTGACCGCGCGGGCCGAGTCCGGCGCCGAGCTCCTCGCCCGCGAACTGCGACGGGACGGCCTGCCGGTGGACCGGCCGACCGCCGAGGCGACGATCGCCGCCGCGATCGGGCCGAGGCCCGACGGCGACGCCGCGGGCGCGGCTGCCCGGCGGGCCCGGGACGCCCCCGTCCTGCGCCACCTCGGCACGTCGGTCGACCTGCGCAACCCGGTGGCGGTCCGGTCCGCGCTCGCCGCGGTGGGCATCGACGTGCCGGACACCCGGTCGGGCCGGCTGAGCGCGCTGCGCGGTGTCCACCCTGTCGTCGAGGCGCTGCTCGCCTGGCGCAAGGCCGAGCGGATCGCGACGACCTACGGGTACCGGTGGCTCGACACCCATGTCGGCGCCGACGGCCGGCTACGGGGCGAGTGGCGCGGCAGCGACGGCGCCGCCGGCCGGATGACCGCGGCCGCCGGCCTGCACAACCTGCCGGCCGACCTGCGGGTCGTGGTGATCGCCGAGCCGGGGTACCGGTTCGTCCGCGCCGACCTCGGCCAGATCGAGCCGCGGGTGCTGGCCGTGGTCTCCGGCGACCCGGAGTTGACCAGGGCGACCCGGCAGGACGACCTCTACGCCCCGGTCGCGGCCAGCCTCGGCGTCGACCGGCCGACGGCGAAGGTCGCGGTGCTCGCTGCGATGTACGGGCAGACGACCGGCGTCGCCGGCCAGGCCCTGCGGCAGATGCGCGAGACCTACCCGGTCGCGCTGGCGTACCTGGACGCCGCCGACGCCACAGGCCGGGCCGCCGCCCTGGGCCGGCCACCGCCGAACCCACCGGTCACAGACCCACAGGCGCGGCTGCGGACGTTCGGCGGGCGGCGGGTCCCGCTGCGGTTCGCCGCGGTGGACGACGGCGCCGACGAGAACAGGGTGGGTATGGCCTGGGGCCGGTTCGCGCGCAACGCCGTCGTGCAGGGCGCGGCCGCCGAGCTGTTCAAGGCGTGGGCCGTGACGGTACGCCAGTCGATCGCCCCGCTCGGCGGCGCGATCGTCCTCTGCCTGCACGACGAGCTGCTGCTGCACGTGCCGGCCCCGCGGGCGGAGGCGGCGGCGGAGGCGACCCGCCGGGCGCTGGACGCCACCGCCGGATACTGGGCCGCCGGCAGCGGGGTCCGTTTCGTCGTCGACATCGCGGTTGTGCGGCGGTGGTCCGATGCCAAGGCCTGACACCCGCCCGCACGGCGTCGCGAGCAGGGCGAAGCCCTCGGCGGCCCGGCGTAGTGCCCGACTGGCGCAGTGCCCGACCGACACAGTGCCCGAGGAGTGACCGAAAGGCTACTTCATGGCTTCGGCGCTGCGCTCCGGCCCGGCGTTACCCATGTGGGACGTTGGTGAGGTGATGAACTGCCCTTTGACCCTGGCGCGACCTACGGCCCTGGCGCGCCTCATAACCATGGTGCGACTCACGCCCGACAGGTGGCCGGCGACGCCCGGTGGTTGCCGCGAGCGGTGGCGGTTCGTGCCGGAGGCCACCCCGTGACCGCCTGGCGGCAGGCCCTCACCGCCCTCCAGCGGCGGGCGCGCAAGGCCCCGGGCTCGACGCCGGACGCGGCCCCCGCCGACCCTGGCGCGGCCCCCGCCGAGCCGTGCCCGCACCCGGCGGACGCGCTCGTCACCCGCCGGGCCGGCTCGCTCAGCCGCACCATGGTCCAGACCTGCACGGCCTGCGGTACCGAGTGGACGGCGCAGCCGTGACCCGCACCGCCGCGGAGGTGGACCACGCGGCAGCCGACCATGCGGCGGTTGACCGCGCCGGTCCCAGGGCACACGGCGATCTCAGAGCAGCGCGGCGATCTCGGCCCAGGTCGGCATGGAGGAGGAGGCGCCCGGGCGAGTCACCGCGATCGACGCCGCGATGACCGCCACCCGCACCGCCTGATCAAAGCCTTGCCCGGCCGCCAGCACGGACGCCATGACGCCGGCGAGGGTGTCGCCGGCGGCCGTGGTGTCGACCGCCTCGACCGGGCGCGCGGGCACCTCTGCGAGCACGGCGCCGCCGCGGGCCACGAGCACGCCTCGGGGGCCGCGGGTCAGCACCACGGTTCCGGCGGTCCGGCTCAGCGCGCGGGCGGCGGCCGTCTCGTCGTCGGTCCCGGCCAGCTCGCAGGCCTCCGCCGCGTTGGGGACGAGGATGTCGACAAGCTCCAGCAGGTCCGCGGGGACAGGCAGGACGGGCGCGGGAGTGAGCACCGTGGTGACGCCGCGGGCACGGGCGGCCGCCAGGGCCTCCCCGACCAGGCCCAGCGGACGCTCGAACTGTGTGACGAGAAGGCCGGACCGTGCGATCAGGTCGCGGGTGGCGTCGTCCAGCGCCATGACGGCCTGGTTCGCTCCGGGGACGACGACGATGCTGTTCTCGCCTCCGTCGACGACGGAGACCGCCGCGACTCCGGTCGGCGCCCCGACCGTCGCCAGCGCCGCGGTGTCGACCCCGTCGGCCGCCAGCCGCGCGCGGAGCGCGGCCCCGAACTCGTCGTCGCCGACGGCTCCCGCGAACCGGACCCGGCCGCCCGCGCGGGCCGCCGCGACCGCCTGGTTGAGCCCCTTCCCCCCGGGGACGGCCGTGAACGAGGAGCCGAACAGCGTCTCGCCGGGGCGGGGCAGGCGCGGCTGACGGACCACCAGGTCCATGTTCGCGCTGCCGAGGACGGCGATGGTCACCGGAGGCCGTCGCCGCGCGGAGTGGCGTGTCGCCATACCGCGAGTGTCCCGAACACCCCTGCCTGCCTCCAGGCCGGATCCGGCCCCGGCCTCACCACCTGCGACGCAATCCGTGATCTATCACGTTTACCGATCAGTTCGATCGCGGTTTGACGCTGGACACCATCCCTCTTCTCCACCATTCTGATGGACATGTCGGGGAACCTGGGTGCGAGTGCGCACGGGCCGTGCGTGGCTCGGGGCGCGGCGTCGCTCCGGTATGCGGCGCGCGTGCCAGCCGCCCGGTCGGTGCTGACCCGTCGGCGGTTCGTCGATTTCGGTCTCCTCACCACCGCCTGTTGTCGCCCCCGCTGAGCGGCCCGCGACGGCCGGCCACGGCACGCCAGGACGTCCGACGGGTCGCACTGGCCGGGTCTGCCGCCGCGGCTACCGGCGCCGCCCGCCCGTCCATCCGTTCCTGACCGACCGCTCCTGACCGAGGCCGTAGCCACGGCGCGGACGGGCGTGTTCCCACTCGCGGGCACGACCCGCCGATCCGCGGTCAGACACAGGACGGTGATCTCCGGGCTCGGGGACATCGGCATACCCGGAGCACCGGCCGGCCGGCTCCCCCCGTCTACGCCGCCGCCGGCAGGCCCGCTTCCCGATTGCGCGGCCGCCGGCGGCGGCGTAGAC
>NZ_UBIZ01000426.1:0-462 GCF_900465275.1 Parafrankia sp. Ea1.12
GCCGACTTCTGGCACCCCACAGGGTCGGTGGAATCCGGGTCGGTCCCGAACCGCCGCAGATGCTCGTGCATCCCGCATCGCTCCCGTTCCTGGCTGGCCGTCACCTTCCCAGCACACCCGCCGTGCTGACACCGACGACACGAACAGCCACCGTCACACAGTGAACTCACTATCAACCAGAGGAAAATGACCCACCCGCACCTAGAAATCTCGCCTGGTTGTCGGGCGACGGCCGTGCCGGTCAGCGCCGATCCGAGACCCTCACGAGCCTGCGAGTGCCAGCCAGAGACTTGGGATACCGGCCCTGTGGGTGCCCGAAACTCGTCCGTGAGCCATGAGCAGGGATTTTGGCTCACTCGCCGATCCTGTGGGGTGCCAGAAGTCGGCCTGAGCCTGTGACCTGGGGCGATGCGCCGGCGCGGGGCCGGCCGCATGATGGTCAACTATGTCCGTACGCCTGCT
>NZ_UBIZ01000451.1:0-29190 GCF_900465275.1 Parafrankia sp. Ea1.12
CCGACCCGCCGAGGTCCTCGCCGAAGCCACTCGACACGTGGCGCCAGACGCGATCATCACCCGGAACGGCGGCCCGTTCCACCTCGACGACTCGATCCGCGCACTCCTGCGAGATCACGCCGCGTGACCTTCGCGTAGAGGTCGGCGGTACGCTCAGCTGCTGCGGGCCAACCGAACTCGGCGACGGCACAGCTCCGCCCCGCACGCCCCATCGCGGCCGCCAACGCTGCGGGGCCACGCCGGCCGGCGGCGGTGGGCCCGAAGAAGACGACGGCCAGTGCGTGATCTCCTCGCCGGTCAGCGACTCGGCCATGCGTCCCGCCCGTCCCCGGCATCCGCGGTCACGCGCGGGTGGGCCTTATCCGGCGCTCTCTCCGTCGCCCGCGGCCTCCAGGTCACCTTCCAGTTCAAGGTAAGTGGACTGCAGGCCGGCCAGCGTGGCTTCCTGAGGAGCCTCCCACAGGCCACGCTCCGCGGCCTCCAGCAGGCGCTCGGTCATGCCGCGCAGTGCCCACGGGTTGGACGTCCGCAGGAACTCGCGGGTCTCGGCGTCGAAGACGTAGGAGGCGGCCAGCGACTCGTACATCCAGTCCTGCACGACACCGGCGGTCGCGTCGTAGCCGAAGAGGTAGTCGACCGTCGCGGCCAGCTCGAACGCGCCCTTGTAGCCGTGACGGCGCATCGCCGCGATCCAGCGCGGGTTGACCACCCGGGCGCGGAACACCCGGTGGGTCTCCTCCTGCAGGGTGCGGGTGCGGACGGCGTCCGGCAGCGCGCTGTCACCGACGTAGGCGGCCGGCGACGTGCCGGTGAGCGCGCGGACGGCGGCCACCATCCCACCGTGGTACTGGAAGTAGTCGTCGGAGTCGACGAGGTCGTGCTCGCGGGTGTCCTGGTTCTTCACCGCGATCTGGATGCGGCGGAACGCGGTCTCCATGTCGGCGCGGGCCTCGGCGCCGTCCAGGCCGCGCCCGTAGGCGTAGCCGCCCCAGACCGCGTACACCTCGGCCAGGTCGGCATCCGAGCGCCACTGCCGGGAGTCGATCAGCGGCAACAGGCCGGCTCCGTACGCGCCCGGCTTCGAACCGAAGATCCGCGTCGTCGCGCGGCGCAGCGCGGCCGGGTCGGCCGTGCCGGCGGTGCCGCCGCGCCCGCCGACCGTCGGGACGGCCCCGAGCGCCGCCAGGTCGGCCCGGACGTGCGCGGCCAGCGCGTTGACGTCGTCGGGCTCGTCGAGCACCGCCACCGCCCGCACCGCGTCGTCGAGCAGGGCCACGACGTGCGGGAACGCGTCCCGGAAGAATCCGGAGATCCGCACCACCACGTCCACCCGCGGACGCCCGAGCTCCGCGCCCGGGACGACCTCGAAGCCGGTGACGCGCCGGGACGCGTCGTCCCAGGTGGGACGGCAGCCCAACAGCCAGAGCACCTCGGCGATGTCGTCGCCCTGGGTGCGCATCGCCGACGTCCCCCAGACGGTCAGCCCGACCGAGGCCGGGTAGCCGCCGGTGTCGGCGAGGTAGCGCTCGATCAGCGAGTCGGCGAGCGCGCGGCCGGTCTCCCAGGCGAGCCGGGACGGGATGGCCTTCGGGTCGACGGAGGCGAAGTTGCGCCCGGTGGGCAGCACGTTGACGAGCCCACGGGTCGGCGAGCCGGACGGGCCGGGCGGGACGAACCGCCCGTCGAGGGCCCGCACGGTGTTGACGATCTCGTCCGGGGTGCGGGCGAGGCGGGGAACGACCTCGGTCGCGGCGAACGTGAGGACCCGCTCGACCTCGGCCCGCGCGCCGGCCGGCACCCCGACCAGCGCCTCCGCTGGCGGGGAGGCGACGTCGGTGGCGGGGATCAGGTGCCCGGCCACCACGGAGCTGACGGCGGCCGGCGACCATCCGGCGTCCTCGAGCGCGGCGACCAGCGACCGGGCGGTCTGCTCGAACGCGTCGACCCGCGCCCGGGAGGCCTCGGTGTCGCCCTCGGTGTGGCCCAGTGCCGCGCGCAGCCCGGGTACCGCCCCGGCCCTGCCCGCCCACATCTGGTTGGCGCGCAGGATGGCGGTGACCAGGTTCGTCCGTGCCTCCCCCGCCGGGGCCATCCCGAGGATGTGCAGGCCGTCGCGGATCTGGGTGTCCTTGACCTCGCAGAGGTAGCCGTCGACGTGCAGCAGGAAGTCGTCGAACTCGGCGTCGCTGGGACGGTCGGCCTGCCCGAGGTCGTGGTGCAGCTGGGCGGACTGGATCAGCGTCCAGATCTGGGCGCGTACGGCGGGCAGCTTGGCCGGGTCGAGCGCGGCGAGCGTCGCGTACTCGTCGAGGAGCTGCTCCAGCTTGGCCATGTCGCCGTAGGAGTCGGCGCGGGCCATCGGCGGTACGAGATGATCGACGATCACGGCGTGGGCGCGGCGCTTGGCCTGCGTCCCCTCCCCCGGGTCGTTGACCAGGAACGGGTAGACGAACGGCAGGTCGCCGAGGACGGCGTCCGGCGCGCACCCCGCGGACAGCCCCAGGCCCTTGCCGGGCAGCCACTCCAGCGTCCCGTGCTTGCCGAGGTGGATGACGGCGTCCGCGCCGAAGACCTCGTCCAGCCAGCGGTAGGCCGCCAGGTAGTGGTGGGACGGCGGCAGGTCCGGGTCGTGGTAGATCGCCACCGGGTTCTCCCCGAACCCCCGCGGCGGCTGGATCATCAGGACGACGTTGCCGAACCGCAGCGCGGCCAGCACGATCGCCGGCTCCGCCGCCGGCCCGCCCGGTCCGCGCCCGGCGCCGGTCCCGTCCAGGCCGCCGTCGTCGAGGCCGCCGTCGTCGACGTAGAGGGAGCCCGGCGGTGGGCCCCAGTGCTCGGCCATGGCGCCGCGCAGCGACTCCGGCAGCCGGGCGAACCATCCCTCGTAGGTGGACGCCGGCACCCGCGCCGGCGCCGCGGCGAGCTGCTCCTCGGTCAGCCACTCGACGTCGTGCCCACCGGCGGCGATCAGGGCGTGGATCAGGGCGTCCCCGGCCGCGGCGTCCGGCCTGACGTCCCCCGGCCCGCCGTCGGCGGAGCGGAGGTCCTCGCCCGGGTAGCCGTCGCCGAGGTCGTAGCCGGCGGCGCGCAGCGCGTCGAGCAGCAGCACGGCCGACGCCGGGGTGTCGAGCCCGACGGCGTTACCGACCCTCGAGTGCTTCGTCGGGTACGACGAGAGCACAATCGCGATCTTCTTCTCGGCGGTCGGGGTGTGCCGCAGCCCGGCCAGCCGGGACGCGATCCCGGCGACCCGGGCGGTGCGCTCCGGATCGGCCACGTACACCGGGACGCCGTCCGCCCCCTGCTCCTTGAACGAGAACGGGACGGTGATGATCCGGCCGTCGAACTCGGGGATGGCGACCTGCATCGCCGCGTCCATCGGCGACAGACCGGCGTCGCTGTCCACCCAGACGGCCCGTGACGAGGTCAGGCACAGCCCCTGCACCACCGGGACGTCGAGCGTGGCGAGCGCGCCGACGTCCCAGGCGTCCTCGTCGCCGCCGGCGGACGCGTCCGACGCCCGGGTGCCGCCGGCGGCGAGCACGGTCACCACGAGCGCGTCGACGCCGGCCAGGTCGTCGAGCACACCGCCGGCCGCGGCGCCCCGCAGCGTCGAGCAGAACACCGGACGCGCGTTGGCCCCGGCTCCCTCGAGCGCGTCGCACAGCGCGTCGACGAACGCCGTGTTCCCGGAGGTGGCGTGCGCCCGGTAGAACACGACACCGACGGTCGGGCGGTCCGGCTTGGCCACCCGGTCGCCGTGCGGCCCGTGCGCGGGCAGCTCCACCGGCGGGGCGAACCCCAGCCCGGTGAGCAGCAGCGTGTCGGAGAGGAAGCGGTAGAGCTCGGCGAGGTTCCCGACGCCGCCTTCGGAGAGGTAGGCCAGCGCCTCGGTGGCGACGCCGGCCGGAACGGTGCCGCGTGCCATCAGCGCCGCGTCCGGTGTCGACTCGCCGCCGAGGGCGACGACCGGCAGCCCGCTCGCCACCGTCGCGGCGAGGCCCTCGGGCCAGGCCCGTTCGCCGCCGAGCAGGCGCACCACCACCACGTCGGCCCCGGCGAGGAACGCCGGCACCTCCGCCGCGTCGAGCCGGGCCGGGTTGGCGACCCGCCAGGGCACGCCGCTGGCCCGCGCGGCGAGCAGCTCGGTGTCGGCGGTGGACACCAGGGCCAGCACCGGGTCAGCGGCCGGCACCGGCTCGGCCGGGACGCCGCCCGGCGGTGTGTTCGGCATTCAGGGTGCTCCCGGGGGGACGAAGGGCAGGCCGGCGGGCGCGCCGCGGTCGAGCAGCGCGCGCACCGTGGCGATGTCGAGATGGTCGGCGACCAGGTCGCCGAGGGCGTCCAGGCGGCGCGCCCGGACGTCGGCGAAGCAGGTGACGGCGGGGTGGAACGAACGGCCGGCGGCCGCCGCCACCCCGGTGAGGAACGCCCGCCGGAACTCGTCGTTCTCCAGCAGGCCGTGCCAGCTCGTGCCGGACACGCCGCCGCGGCGCACCCCGTCCACCGCGAACGGCTCCGCGGCGCCGCCCGTGCCGGGCAGGGCGTCGTCGACCGTGGGCCGGCCGTGGCGGATCTCGTAGCCGGTCACCGGATGCCCGTCGGCGCTGACGCCGTGGCGGCGGCCGAGGACCTTGTCGGCGGCGAAGCGGGTGACCAGCGGCAGCAGGCCGAGCCCCGGCACCTCGCCGGCACCCGACTCGATCTCGTCCTCGATGCGCACCCCGAGCATCTGGTATCCGCCGCAGATGCCGAGGATCGGCAGGCCGGCGGCGGCGCGCGCGGCGAGGGCGCCGGCCAGGCCGCTGCGGCGCAGCCACGCCAGGTCGGAGACGGTGGCACGGGTCCCGGGCAGCACGACCAGGTCGACGTCGGCGATCTCGTCGGGGGTGGTGGCGAGCCGCACGGAGACCCCCGGCTCGGCGCGCAGGGCGTCCAGGTCGGTGATGTTGGACAGCCGGGGGAAGCGGACGACGGCGACGCGCAGCCGGTCCGGGCCGGTGTCGGCCGCGCCCGACCCGTCCGCCTCGGGGTCGGGGTGGGAGCGCAGGTCCAGGGAGTCCTCGACGTCCAGCCACAGGCCGGGCAGCCACGGCAGCACGCCGAGGACGGGACGTCCGGTGAGGCCCTCGAGCTGGCGCAGCCCGGGTTCGAGCAGCCGCGCGTCGCCCCGGAACCGGTTGATCACCCAGCCGGCGATGTGGGCCTGGTCGGCCCGGTCGAGCAGGGCGAGCGTGCCGAACAGCGCGGCGAACACGCCACCCCGGTCGATGTCGCCGACCACGAGGACGGGCAGGTTCGCCGCCCGGGCCAGGCCCATGTTGGCGATGTCGGTCGCGCGCAGGTTGATCTCGGCCGGTGACCCGGCGCCCTCGCAGATCACCGCGTCGAAGCGGCCGCGCAGGTCGGCGAGACAGTCCAGGACGATGCCCAGCAGGCGCTCCTTGTGCGGCCGGTACCCGAGCGCGTCGACCTCGGCGACGGGACGGCCGAGCACGACAAGCTGGCTGTGCCGGTCCGATCCCGGTTTGAGCAGCACCGGGTTCATGGCGGCTTCGGGCTCCACCCCGGCCGCGGCGGCCTGCATCGCCTGCGCCCGCCCGATCTCGGCGCCGTCGGCGGTGACCACCGAGTTCAGCGCCATGTTCTGGGCCTTGAACGGCGCGACGCGCACCCCTTCGCGGGCCAGCCAGCGGCACAGGCCGGCGGTCAGGACGCTCTTGCCCGCGTCCGAGGCGGTTCCCGCCACCAGCAGTGCCCCGCCCGCGGCCGGGCGCGTCATCCCGCCTCCCGCGGGCCGCGGGAGCCCGCCCGGCGCGCCCGCAACGTGTCGAGGGCGGCGACCGCGCCGGCGCACACCACGACCGAGGCCGCGCTGACCGCGCCGGAAAGACGGGCCGCCGCCGCCAGGTCGCCGGCTTCGGCCGGACGCCCGGACCCCAGCTCGGGACGGTGCTCGACCCCGTGCGGGTACCGCAGCTCACCACCGAGACGCAGGCCGAGCGCACCGGCGAACGCGGCCTCGACCACGCCCGCGTTCGGGCTCGGATGCGATCGGCCGTCGCGGCGCATCACCCGGAACGCCTCCGCCGGGGAACCGCCGACGACCGGGGCGCAGGCGCAGGTGAGCAGCGCGCACATCCGGGCCGGCAGCAGGTTCGCCGCGTCGTCGGTCCGGGCCGCGGCCCAGCCGAACCGGCCGTGCCGGGCGTCGCGATAGCCGACCATCGCGTCGAGGGTGTTCGCCGCGCGGTAGGCCACCAGCCCGGGCAGCCCGGCGACGGCCCCCCACAGCAGCGGGGCGACGACGGCGTCCGAGGTGTTCTCCGCCACCGACTCCACCCCGGCGCGCGCGAGCCCGCCGGCGTCGAGGGCCGACGGGTCCCGCCCGCACAGCGACGGCAGCCGCCTCCGGGCCGCGCGCAGGTCGCGGCGTTCCAGCTCGCCGCCGAGGGCCCGGCCCTGGCGCCGCAGCGAGGTGCCGCCGAGCACCGTCCAGGTCGTGGCGGCGGTCAGGCCCGCGCGGGCCAGCGCCGCCCGCCGTCCCGGGCGCCGGCCGGCCAGCGCCCGTTCCGCGCCGGCGGCCGCGGCGCCCGTGCCGGCGACTAGGACCGTGGCGTACACCGCGCCGACCAGCCGGCTGTCACGGTGGACGGCCCGCTCGAGGCCGCCGGCGACCCGCCCGAAACCGGCCACGGGATGGCCACGGGCAGGGTCGGCGAGCACCGCGTCGAGGGCCGCGCCGAGGACGAGCCCCACCATGCGGGCGCGGCTCACCCGGCCGACGGCGCCGTGGCCTGGCTGGAGGCGCGGGTCTCGTCCGCGCGGGCGACGGTGCCGGCCTGGCGCGCCGGCGCCGGCGCCGGGCTCAGCACCCGGTGGGCGAGGGGCCCGAACACCAGTCCGAGCGTCGCCCACAGCACCGCCTGGGTGCCCAGCGAGGCCAGCCGGAACCGCCACAGCAGCTCGGCCGGGAAGGACGCCGGCACCTCGTTGATCACCGGCATGACGACCGCGGCCACGGTCACCAGCACGGCGAACACCGCCGCCGCCGCGAGAGCGGCGTTCCAGGTGCCGAGACGGGCCGACACCAGGCGCCCGACCTGGGCCGCGATGAGCGCGGCGAGCACCGCCACCAGGACCATGACGACGTAGAGGCCGGTCCGGCGGTCGATCGTGTCCGGGTTGCCGACCGCCGGTGGGTTCGCCGGGTACTTCAGGAACGGCACCACGGCCACCGCGACGAAGCCGGTCACCGCGACCACCGCGGCGGTGGGCCGCATCCCGCCGGTGCCGATGCGGCCGTAGGCGACCGCGCACGCGATCGCGAACAGCCCACCGATCGCGATGCCGTACACCCCGGTCGCGACCGCGAGACCCAGACCCTTCTGGGTGCTCCGGGAGACGACCTCCTCCTCGGCGTGCTCACCGGGAGCCGGCGGGGGCGCCGACGCCTCCTCGATGGCGATCGAGGCGTCCACCTGGGGCTCGCCGGTGATCGACGCGAACCCGAAAGCCAGCAGACCGGCGAAGAAACCTGCGAGCATGCCAAAGACAAGCAGCCTGCGCATCATGTGGAACGGCCTCCGCCGTAGGCCGGAGAGAATCCTCCGGGACAGGCGGTCAGTGGCAGGGGAAGCCCAGCAGGTGCCGGCCGTCGTGCACGAACTCGTGCATCCAGGTTCCGCCGATGAGGGAGAACGCCCCCTCCTCGGAACCGACGAAGTAGATGCCCAGCAGCATCAGCGCGCCGGCGAGCACCGCCCACGGGACGATGTCGCGCAGCGGAAGAGGCAACGGCAGGGGACGAGCGGTACCGCCGGCGAGCGGCGTGGCGGCGGGCGAAGAAGAAGCGGAGTCGGGCATGCGAAGACCTCCCAGGGATCACGCGTCCGGCTGGTGGATTCGTGATGAAACGGGTCTGACTTCCGGACTGGAAACGGAATGCTCCAGCGGTCACAGTGGCGCGGCCGTGCCGGTATCTCACCGGCTTCCTGTCAACATCACGACTAGCTTCGACAGGCTACGAGGTTCCTTAAGGAACCGTCAACAGCGAGTTTCGCCTGTCACATCCCCGCCCATCGCCCGGCAGGTCGTGCCGGTCTCACACGGACATCGAGTAGGCGACCACGCCGCGGCGGATCGCGTCTATCGCCGCCCGGGCGGCCCGGCCGACGCCGAGGATCCCGTCGGTGCCGGGGTGCGCCTGCGGGGTGTTTCCGTCCGAGTCCGGGGTGTGCCCGTCCGGGGACGGCCTGGCGGCCGTCTTCGCCGCGTAGACCGGGGCGACCTGCGCGATCTGGTCCAGCAGGTCGATGAGCTGGCGCATCCAGCGGACGAAGTCCCCGGCCGTCAGGTCCGCGCCGGCGTCCTCGAGGACCTTCTCCAGCCCGCGCCCGCAGGCCCAGCCGTGCGCGGCCGCCACGAAGCCGAGGTCGGGCGGGCGCAGGAACCCGAGCCGGTGATGGTCCTCCGCGGCGCCCAGCCGGGTGTAGACACCCGCCATGTCCGCGAGCGCGTCGCGCAGCGCGCCCCCACCGGGGATCGTCGGCGCGGCGACGTCGTCACCGCGTGGCTCGAAGACCAGCGTCGAGACCGCGGCGGCCAGCGCGGGTGGGGTCAGACCCTCCCACACTCCCGTGCGCAGGCATTCCGCGACCTGCAGATCCTGCTCGGTGTAGATGCGCGCCAGCATCGCGCCCGCGTCGGTGACGGAGTCGCCGCCGACGGCCAGGTAACCGAGCTCGGCGAGCGTGTCGCGGACCCGGTCGAAGGTCCGGGCCACCGTGTTCGTCCGCCCCTCGACCTTGCGCTCGAGCCCGGCTGTCTCGCGGCGCAGGCGGTCGATGCGTTCCGCCGAGCGCAGGTGCGCCTCCCGCTCCGGGCAGTCGTGGACGGGATGGG
Source organism: Parafrankia sp. Ea1.12 (assembly GCF_900465275.1). NCBI lineage: Bacteria > Bacillati > Actinomycetota > Actinomycetes > Frankiales > Frankiaceae > Parafrankia > Parafrankia sp. Ea1.12. The sequence continues at coordinate 8,905 of NZ_UBIZ01000451.1, forward strand.
CCCGCATCGCGCGGCGCAGCCGGGCCAGCTCGGCGTCGTCCGCGGCCAGCGAACGCGCCCGCTCGCGGCGGCCGGGCTCCTCCGGCAGCCGGATGTTGCGCAGCGACGAGGCCAGGTCGCGGCGCGCCTGCGGCGAGCGGGGGTTGAACGACTTCGGGATACGGACCCGGGCCAGCGGCTCGACGGCCACCGGAAAATCAATCATGGACAGGCGCCGGACCTGGCGGTCCTCGGTGAGGACGACGGGGCGCGGCCCTTCCGCCGAGCCCTCGTCGACACCGGCGTCGAGCACCACGGCAAGCCCGCCGCGCCGCCCGGCCGGCACGCGCACCACGTCACCGCTGCGCAGCTTCGCCAGCGCCGCGGCGACCTCGGACTGGCGGCGCACCGTCCCCGCGCGGGACAGATCGGCCTCGCGCTCCCGGATCTGGCGGCGCAGCCCGTCGTACTCGGTGACCGAGCCGCGGTCGCATTCGAGGGCGGCGGTCAGCTCCTCGATCGCCGTCTGGTTGCGGCGCACCGCGCGGGCGATGCCGACGACGGCCTTGTCCGCCTGGAACTGGGCGAACGACGACTCCAGGACGGTGCGCGCACGCTCGGCGCCGAGGCGGCCGACGAGGTTGACCGCCATGTTGTAGGACGGTCGGAACGACGACTTCAGCGGATAGGTCCGGGTCGAGGCCAGGCCGGCGAGGGCGAGCGGGTCCAGCCCGGGCTGCCACAGCACGACGGCGTGGCCCTCGACGTCGATCCCGCGCCGCCCGGCCCGCCCGGTGAGCTGCGTGTACTCGCCGGGCGTGATGTCCGCACGGGTCTGGCCGTTGAACTTGGTGAGCCGTTCCAGGACGACGGTGCGCGCGGGCATGTTGATCCCGAGCGCCAGGGTCTCGGTGGCGAACACCGCGCGGACGAGCCCACGCACGAACAGCTCCTCCACCACCTCCTTGAAGGTGGGGAGCATGCCCGCGTGGTGCGCGGCGATACCCCGCTCCAGCCCTTCGAGCCACTGCCAGTAGCCCAGGACGGCGAGGTCGGCCTGGGGCACCCCGGCCGTGCGGGCCCGCACGTGCTCCCGGATCTCGCGCTGCTCGTCGGGGGACGTCAGCCGCAGACCCGCCTGGATGCAGGACGTCACCGCGGCGTCGCAGCCGACCCGGCTGAAGACGAACAGGATCGCGGGCAGCAGGCCGGCACGGTCCAGCCGGACGATGACGTCGGGCCGGTTCGGCGGCCCGGAGCGGCGCCGCCCGTTCCCGGCCCCGTTCCCGTCGCCGGGCCGGCCCGGCCGCGACGACCGGGGCCCGCGGCCACGCTCGTACACCGCGCGGGACTCCTCCCGGGCGAGCCGGAGCAGGTCCGGGTTGACCGCGCGCCCCCCGGCCGCCGCACCGGCACCGGCGATATCACCGGCACGGGCTTCAGCGGCACGGGCGCCGGGCCGACTGCCCGGGGTGGCGCCCCCGACGGACCCTGGGGCGGTGCCCCGCCCGTTCGGCCCCGGGCCGCGACGCGAGAACGCCGGAACGCCCGGATCCAGCCCGGACGGCTGGTCGACGAACAGGTCGTGCAGCGTCCGGTCCGCGAGGAGGTGCTGGAACAGCGGCACCGGGCGGTGCTCACTGACGATCACCCGGGTGTGCCCGCGGACGGTGACCAGCCACTCGGCGAACTCCTCCGCGTTGCTGACCGTCGCCGACAGCGAGACGAGCCGCACGTGCTGGGGCAGGTGAATGATCACCTCTTCCCAGACGGCTCCGCGCTGGCGATCGGCGAGGTAGTGGACCTCGTCCATCACGACGTAGCCGAGGGAGTCCAGCCGGGCACTGCCCGCGGCCTCGGTGTAGAGCATGTTGCGCAGGACCTCGGTGGTCATCACGACCACCGGAGCGTCCCCGTTGCGCGAGGTGTCGCCGGTCAGCAGGCCGATCGAGGCCGCGCCGTACCGGGCGACCAGGTCGGCGTACTTCTGGTTGGACAGGGCCTTGATCGGGGTGGTGTAGAAGCAGCGTGTGCCGGTCGCGAGCGCCAGGTGGGCGGCGAACTCACCCACGACGGTCTTGCCGGCGCCCGTCGGGGCGGCGACGAGGACACCCTCGCCCTGCGCGAGCGCCGCGACCGCCTCGGACTGGAACGGGTCGAGCCCGAACGGGTACCGGGCCGCGAACTCCTCGACGGCTCCGGGCGCGGAGGACACGAAGCTCACCCTACGCTGCCCGGGAGCAGCGCAGGACCCGGGTTGTGCCGGTCAGGTGATGTCGCCGTGGGAGCCGTCGGCCGTCGCGGCGCCGGAGGCTCCGGCCGCGACCGCGTCGCCCTGCGCGGTGGCCCGCGGGTCGGCGGTACGCGGCGCCGGGGGGACCCGCTCGCCCGCGGACTCGTCGAAGTCGAGGGAGGAGGTCTCGTCGTCGCCCAGGCCGGCGTAGGGGGACGTGTCCCCCCGGCGGGCCTTGCGCCGGTCGTTGAGCCAACCGATGATCAGCGCCACCTCGTAGAGGATGACCATCGGCAGGCCCAGCGCGAGCATGGTGAACGGGTCCTGGCTGGGCGTCACCACCGCCGCGAACACGAACACGAGGAAGATCTCGGCCCGCCGCCAGGACCGCAGCTTCGCCGTGGTGACGAGACCGGCGAGGTTCAGCATCGTGACCAGCAGCGGCACCTCGAACGACAGCCCGAACACGAGCAGCATCGCGATGACGTAGCTGAGGTACTTGCTGCCGTCGAGGATGCTGACGAGGCCGTCGCCGCCGAAGCCGAGCAGGAAGTTCAGGCCGGTCTCGAGCGTGACGTAGGCGAAGAAGCCACCGGCGGCGAAGAGCACCAGCGACGAGCAGACGAACGTCAGCGACCACCGGCGCTCGTGGCGGTGCAGGCCGGGGGTGATGAAGGACCAGAGCTGGTAGAGCCAGACCGGTGCCGAGAACACCGCCCCGGAGATCATCGAAATCTTCAGCCGGATCGTGAAGGCGTCGAGAATGCCGAAGAAGTAGAGCCGGCACGAACCGTCGCCGCCGCTGAAGTCACCGCGCTTGTCCGCGGGTAGGGCGCAGTACGGATCGATCAGCCACTGGAAAATATCCGGCTCGACGATGAAGCAGACGATCGTGGCGACGGCGAAGGCGATCAGCGCCTTGGCCAGCCGGTTCCGCAGCTCGCGCAGGTGCTCGGTGAGGGGCATCCGACTGTCCTCGACCGTGCGTGTGCGCCGATGGTGCACAGACGTGGCGAGCCTGCGCGGGTTGGGCAACCGTGGCACGGGCTGAGGCTCCTGCTCGATGTGGACGGCACTCGATCGGGACGATCGACTTGACGGGACGACGAATACAGGCGGTGGGCGAACGGCCCACAATCATGGCCGTGCCCCCGCCGGGTACTCGGGACGGGAACGCAGCCGACCCCGACAGCGGTCGGGCGCGCGCCGCGCCCGAGCACCTGACCGCCGTCAGCGATGGACGTGACCCGCCCGCGGAAGGCCTGTCGACCCGCGGTGGGAACGATCCGCCGCAGGTCAGCCGGCCTGGGGCAACTGCCCGGGCCGTGTTGGGACGGTCAGCGGCGCTCGGCGTCGACCGGCGCCACGCCGTTGACCGACGGACTGGTCGCGGCCGGAGCGGCCGGGCGGCTCTCGATCGGAAGCGGGGCGACGGGCTGCGCGGCCGGAGCCGGGGCGGCCGGAGCGGCGCTCGTGTCGTCGTCGCGCAGGCCCTTCGTCTCCGCCTTGAAGATGCGCAGCGACCGGCCGAAGGAACGCGCCGCGTCTGGCAGTTTCTTCGAGCCGAAGAGCACCAGAACAACCAGCGCGATGATGATGATCTCGGTCGTGCCCAGGTTTGGCATGGCAGGCGTCCTCCGATTGCCGGTCCGGTCGGGAGACCGGTGCGCGATCGATGCTACGTCGGTCAGCCTAGGAGGGGATAGACCGTAACCGGGTATCCCACAGGTGACGTGTACGCAACGTGGAGATGATCGGCTATCTCACCACATCGGATGGTGACTGTCGTCCGGTTCACGTCCGGCCCGAAGGCGCTCCCACCGCGCAGCAGGGCTCCCACCGCGCAGCAGGTCAGCAGGTCAGCCGGCCCGGCTCGCGAGCCGGCTGGAGACCTCGGTCGACTCCAGCCGCCCCGCCAGCTCCGCGGCCTTCGTGGCCAGCTCGGCCGCGTGGTCCTTGAGGTCCATCGCGGCGTTCTTCGTCGCGCGGACCTTGCCCCACAGGCGCAGCGCGCACAGCACGAGCACGCCGAGCGAACCGACGGTGAGCACGAGGTGAGCGAACAGCAGCAGCACACCGGTCACCCTATGGGCTCCTCGGCGTAGGCGGCGAGGGCACGATCGGCCAGCTCGTGGACCCGCGCGGCCACCGAGGCCGGCTCGACCCGCCGCACCTGCGCACCCAGGCCCAGGACCAGCCGGTTCAGCCACGACGGCTCGGAGACCCGCAGCAGCACCGACACTCCCCCGTCGGGCAGCTCACACACGTCGGAGACGGGGTAGTAGTCGACGACCCAGCGGGCCTGCGGCTCCAGGTCGAGGCGCACCGGGATGTCGTCCGGCCCCGGCCGGTACACGCCGTCCGCGGTGTCGCGCGGCGTCGCGGTCGGCGGCGGCTGCGCGACGACGTCCAGGACGACGGCCCCACCGCGACCGTCGATGCGGTCGAGCCGGAACAGCCGCACCGCCGACGCTCGGTGGCACCATCCCTCGAGGTACCAGTGCCCGTCCCGGACGAGCACCCGCATCGGGTCGACGTCGCGCACCGTCATCTCGTCCCGCGACCACACCAGGTAACGCAACCGGACGCGCCGACGGTCCCTGATCGCCCCCTGCAGGATGGCGAGCACCTCGTCGTGGGTGTCGAGCGCGACGCGCACATGCCCGGCCGGCTCGTTGCCGACGGCGTCCTCGACCTTGCGCAGTGCCTGGTCGAGCGCCTCGCGCCCGACCAGGCCGGGGACGTCGGTGAGCGCCCGGGCGGCGACGAGCAGCGCGGTGGCCTCGTCCGCAGACAGCCGCAGCGGGCGGTCGAGCGTCTGGGGGTCAACGACGGTGACCTGGTCGCCGGAGTAGCTGACGTCGATGAGGTCGCCGGGCGCGCCGCCGGGCAGCCCGCAGACGAACAGCAGGTCGAGGTCGTCGCGCAGCTGGCGCACCGTGACGTCGAACTCCGCGGCCGCGGCCTCGAGTGACACGCCGGGATGAGCCCGCAGCCAGGGCACAAGGGCCAGCAGCCTGCTGAAACGGTCGGTGGAGCCGCTCACCGCGGCCCGGTCCTCGCCAGCCATCCGGCGAGCCGGGTGCCGCGTTCGGGCGCCGTGGCTTCCAGGGTGGCCCGCAGCCGGCGGATGACCTCGGCGCGCAGGTCCGCGGGACCGAGGACGGTCACGTCAGGCCCGTAGCCGACGATCCAGTGGGCGAACCGCTCCACGTCGGAGAAGTCGACGTTCAGCAGGTCGGTGTCCGGCACCGGACTCATGGGCAGGTCAGGACCCGGCGCCTCCGCCGGGCGGGCCCGGCGGCGCAGCGCGTGCCCGCACCCGCGCCGGACCCGCAGCAACGCGCTGCGGGTGTGCTCGGGCGGCTCCGTCGAGGAGATCATCGCCCGCAGGTCCACATCGGGGGGGACCGTGAACGCGCCGGGCGGGCCGACCGCACGCACTCCGCCGGTCACCCTGGAGAGCCGGAACACCCGTGGCGCGGCCCGCCGCAGGTCGTGCCCGACCAGGTACCAGCGGCCCCGCCAGGACAGCACCCCCCACGGCTGCACGTGCCGCTCGGTGTCCTCGGTCTGCCCGGGACGGCGGTAGGGGAAGCGCACCACCCGGCCGGCCTGGACGGCGGCGAGCGCCGCCTCGAAGGCCGGCTCGGCCGTGTCGACCCGCGGCTCGAAGCCCTCGAACCCGCCGGGCCCAAGCGCCGAGGAGGGTCCCGCCAGGAGATCGTCCCCGCCCAGCCCGGCGGGGCGCACCGGGGCACCGGCGGCTGCCAGTTTGCGCAGCGCGCTCGCGGCCGGGGCGGCGAGGGTCGCGCTCGACCACAGCGAGGCGGCCAGCGCGAGCGCCGCGAACTCGTCCGGGTCGAGGGAGATCTCCCCGAGCGCGTAGTCGCCGCGGCGGATGCGGTAGCCGAGCTCGTCGCTGAACGCTGAATCCTGGCCGGTCTCGACCGGGATACCGAGCTCGCGCAGGTACTGCTTGTCACGCTCGAACATGCGCCGGTAGGCCTCCTGCGCCTCCTCCGACTCCCCCGGGTCGTACCCCTCCACCATCTCCCCGATCTGGGACACGGTGAGGAACCGCGATGTCGCCATCAGGCACATCGTCAGGTTGAGCAGGCGCTCCAGCCGTCGGCGGGACACATCGGATGAGGCTAGCCGCACTCGACGTCAACGTGGTAACCGCCCCGCCGCCGCCGCGGGGCGGCGAGGACCGTCGTGGCCCCGGCCAGGACCTACCCGGCCGGGGCGGCGACGCGACGCGTCAGAGAGACCCGGCCCCCGGATCGGCCGTGCCCTGCGACGTGCCCTCTTCGGCGCCGGCCGGCACGACCTCGAGCAGGTCGACGATGAACACCAGCGAGTCATCAGCCATGATTATCGGCGGCTGGCCGCCCATCGGCCCGTAGCCGAGCTCCGGCGGGATCACGATCAGCCGGCGGCCGCCCGCCTTCATCCCGTCGATGCCCTGACCGAAGCCGGGGACCGTCCGGAGCAGGGAGAAGGTGTCCGGGGCGCCCCGCTCCCAGCTCGAGTCGAACTCCTTGCCGGTCTTCCAGATGGTGCCGACGTACTGGATCTGGACGGTGCTCGTCGCGCTGGCCGCCGCGCCCTCACCGGTCACCAGATCCTGGGTGACCAGGTCGGTCGGGGCCAGGCCCCTGCCCGCCGCGGCTACGGGCTTCTGGGTGAGGTCCACGGCGTTCTCGACGGCCGGCGGGCCGCCCGCCCGCGCACCGGCGTCCTGCGCGGCGGACGGGACCGGCGCGGCGGCCGTCCCGTCGGGCGTGTCCGACGAGCTGCACGCGGCGAGCGGCACCAGCAGGACGGCGGGGAGGGCGAGGGCGGCCAGCCGGTGACGGCGGCGGGCGATGACACCACGAAGCGAAGAGATCACGGAAGCAAAGATCCTCTGGATACTGCGCGGCACCGCCGCCGCGGCACGCGGGGCCGCCGGCCGGCGCCACGCGCTCGAGCTGCCTGAACCTGTGGAGTCAGACTGTAGAGGACAAGCCTCCGCTCTTCGGCACGACACCGGCCGGCCGGGCCGGCGCGGCCTACATGCTCGCGATCAGCTTGTCGACGCGGTCGTCCACCGACCGGAACGGGTCCTTGCACAGCACCGTGCGCTGGGCCTGGTCGTTGAGCTTGAGGTGCACCCAGTCGACGGTGAAGTCGCGCCGCTTCTCCTGCGCCCGCTTGATGAACTCCCCGCGCAGCCGGGCCCGGGTGGTCTGCGGCGGCACCGACTTCGCCTCGAAGATGTCGAGGTCGCGGGTGACCCGCTCGACCAGACCGGCCCGCTCCATCCGGTAGTAGAGCCCGCGGTCACGGTGGATGTCGTGGTACTTCAGGTCGAGCTCGGCCACCCGCGGCGACGCCAGCGACAGCCCGTGCTTGAGCCGGAAGCGGTCGATGAGGACGAACTTGGTGACCCAGTCGATCTCCCGGGCGACCAGCTCCAGGTCCTCGGTCTCGATCGCGAGCAGGGTGCGGCCCCACAGGTCGAGCACCCGCTTCGCCACGGCGTCCCCGCCGCGCCGCTCGACGAACTCGACCGCCTTCGAGTAGTACTCGCGCTGGATGTCCAGCGCGCTCACCTCACGGCCGTTCGCCAGCTTGATCCGACGCTGGCAGGTCATGTCGTGGGACACCTCGCGGATCGCCCGGATCGGGTTCTCCAGCGACATGTCGCGCAGGACGACCCCCGCCTCGATCATGCGGAGCACCAGGTCGGTGGAGCCCAGCTTGAGCAGCATCGTCGTCTCGCTCATGTTCGAGTCACCGACGATGACGTGCAGCCGACGGAAGCGCTCGGCGTCCGCGTGCGGCTCGTCGCGGGTGTTGATGATCGGACGCGAGCGGGTCGTCGCCGACGACACCGACTCCCAGATGTGCTCGGCGCGCTGGGAGATGCAGTACACCGCCCCGCGCGGGGTCTGCAGGACCTTGCCCGCGCCGCACAGGATCTGCCGGCTGACCAGGAACGGGACCAGCACGTCCGCCAGGCGGCTGAACTCGCCGTGCCGCCCCACGAGGTAGTTCTCGTGGCAGCCGTAGCTGTTCCCCGCCGAGTCGGTGTTGTTCTTGAACAGGTGGATGTCCCCGGCGATGCCCTCTTCGCGCAGCCGGCGCTCCGCCTCGACGAGCAGGCCCTCGAGGATCCGCTCGCCCGCCTTGTCGTGCGTCACCAGATCGGGCACGGAGTCGCACTCGGGGGTGGCGTACTCCGGGTGGCTGCCGACGTCCAGGTAGAGCCGGGCGCCGTTCTTGAGGAACACGTTGCTGCTACGGCCCCAGGACACGACGCGTCGGAACAGGTAACGGGCCACCTCGTCCGGCGACAGCCTTCGCTGCCCGCGGAACACGCAGGTGACGCCGTACTCGTTCTCCAGCCCGAAGATGCGGCGATCCACGAGACCGACCCTATGCTCGGAACCCGCCTTCGCGTGGGGAGACGCTCGGGCTGGTCTCAGCTGTGGCCTCCCGGGGGCGCACGACCAGCCCGGCGGCGACCGCGGCCGCCGCCGGCGCGGCGGTGGCTTCGCTCGGAACCGACGTCCCGGCCGCGATCGTCCCGGCGCCGCCCGCGCGCTCCCGGCCGAGCAGGATCAGGACGATCCCGGCGACCGCCCAGATCGCCAGGACGGCCGCCCCACGCCCGCCACCGGCGCCACCGAAGTACAGGGTGGACCGCAGCAGGGTCACCCCCGCTCCGGGCGGCAGCAGCTGACCCAGGCCGCCCCACGGCGTCGGCAGCATCTCCGGCGCCGACGACGCGCCGGAGAGGGCCGCGCCGAGCACGGTCACGCCGACAGCCGCGACGAGCCCGCGCCCCCCGGCCACCGCGCCCAGCCCGAGGACGGGTGCCACCACGGCCCCGGCGACCATCGCCAGGACGACCACGCTGCTCCCGAACGTGTCGGGCAGCACGTCGAGACCCCCACCGAGGGCCAGGGTGCCGGCCACCCCGGCGGCCACCATGAAGCCGACGAGGCCACCGAGACGGGCCTGCCTCGTCCGGGCGGCGCGCGCCAGCAGCACGCCCGCCGCCGCCGCGATCAGCACCAGCGGCAGGTAGCCGGCGGACACCCCGCCACCCTGATGATCGGCGGAGGCGTTGGGGACGACGTCGACGACGGGGATCCGCAGATCGGGAAACGTCACCGACATTCCGCGGACCAGCGCCTCGGCCACGGCGGGGCTCGCCGCGGACGCGAGGCGCAGCGCGAGCCCGTCGTCGGTGATGACGAACGCGGCGTAAGCCTTCCGGTCGCGCAGCACCCGGTCGGCGGCGGCGGCGTCCGGGACGACACCGATGCGCAGGGCGCCCGGCGACATCCGTTCGACCGCCTCCGTGAGGGCCTTCGCGCCCTGCGGCTGGCCGGCGACGACCACGGGAAGCCCACGGGGACGCACCGAGGTGACCGTGGAGCCGTAGAGACAGACGACGAGGCCGAGCAGGACGGACATCCCGACGACCGTCACCGCCGTGCGGCGCACAGGTCCGGTGGCGCGGCCCGCCGCGGCTCGGAGGCGGTGCCAGCGCCCGTGTTCCGCCGTCAGATCCATCGGCCCTCCACTACGATCACTGGGATCCGTCGCCATTCAGACACCGAAGGTGAGCGACGTGCAGCGTCGCTCAGATCACGGTGCGACGGCGCGGTGGCGGGCCGCAGGCGGCGTGTCCGGCCCAGACCACCCACCGCCCCCGGTACCCGGGCACGCGGGTACCCGGGTACCCGCGTGCCCGGAGGTGACCCGACTCGTGAGCGCTCGGCCCGGATGGTGATGGGACTGGTAATCCGGGGGAAAGATGGCGGCCATGACAGCCGAGACGAACGAGCAGCGAACCCGTCACCTGCGGACCGACGTGTCCGCCCGCGGCCGTACCCCGGCGACGGTGATCGCGCCCGCCGCCGACGACCCGCCCCGGGGCGGCGTCGTCGTGATCCAGGACGCCCGCGGGATCACCCCCTACCTCCTGTCCGTCTGCGACGACCTCGCCGAGGCGGGCTACCTGACGATCGCGCCGCACCTCTACCACCGGGACGGCATCGCCGAGGTCGACCCGGCGGATTCGTGGGCCGGTGCGCTGCCGCAGATGGCGACGCTGACCGGCGCCGGGATCTCCGCCGACGTCGACGACTGCGTGGGGCACCTGGCCGACGCCGGGTTCGGGCCGGGGCAGACCGCGATCGTGGGCTTCTGCATGGGCGGCACCGTCGCGCTGTTCACCGCGACGCGGACGCCGCTGGCCGGGGCCGTGTCGTTCTACGGCGGAGCCGTCAGCTCGCCGGCGTGGCCGGGCGTCCCGGCGCTGCTCGAGGTCGCGCCGTCGCTGCGCGGGCCCTGGCTGGGTCTCTACGGCGAGGAGGACACGATGATCCCCATGGCGGACGTCACCGGCCTGCGGGCCGCCGCCGCCCGTTCGGGGCAGCCGACGGAACTCGTCAGCTACCCGGGCGCCGGCCACGCCTTCCACAGCCACGACCGATCCGCCGTACACCGCCCCGGGCCGGCGGCCGACGCGTGGCAGCGCACCCTCGCCTTCCTCGACAGGCGCGTACGCCCGTCCTGACCCTGGTGGCCGCGGGGCCGATGTGAGCCGTCCGCGCCGTACCCGGACGGGCCGGGACACCTCGCAGGGAGGCCGCCCGCCGGGACGGCGCCCTCGGCGCGACAGGGGGAACGGCGTGTTCGGCGAGCCGGACGGAAAACTCGTTGGTGGCGCGCACGCGGGCGGTGTAACGTCCCGCCGACACGAACGGATCAGCCCGAGTCGGCCTGGGAACAGAGCCGCCGGGCCGCCGAGATCACGCAGGAGGTGGGCCATGGCCGCGCAGACGGTGTTTGCCCAAGACGCACTGCTCCGCCGCCTCCACCGGGCCACCGACTGACGTCGCCCACCCCACCACCCGGTTTCGGCCGCGTGGTCTCCTCGCACGCCATGGGTGGCGCGCGTCCAGTGGGGCCCCCGTTCCAAGGGTCTCGACGTTGTCTTCTCAACACTTGTCACGTTCTCCACGGGTCCAGTCGGGCCGGCGATCCCCGTCCTTCGACCCGCCACCGCCCGACACCGCGGCTCCCCCTACTCCCACGGCGCCCTCGCCGGGGAGGACCGGCACGACCGGTTCCGATCTGGTCCGTCATGGCTGGACCGACGGCGACGAGGCGGGGTTCGCGCCCCGCCGCGACGCCGGGTTGGCACCCGCACGGGTCCTCCGGCGCGACCGGGGACGCTGCGAGCTGATCACCGAGCACGGCCCGGTGAGTGCCGAGATCGGTCGTGCACTTCCCGCCGGGTCGGATCTGTCGCCGTGCACGGGCGACTGGGTGGCCGTCGGAGCCTCCGTGCCCACGCCGTCCGTTCCGAGCACCGGAGCAGCACATCTGGTGGTCGCCGAGCTGCTGCCGCGACGCAGCGCTCTCGTCCGCTCCTCGGCCTCGCGCAGGTCCGACGGGCAGGTGCTCGCGGCGAACATCGACCTCGTGGTGATCGTCGCCGCGCTCTCGGCCGCGCCTGATCTCGCCCGGCTCGAACGGCTGCTCGCACTAGCCTGGGAGAGCGGCGCCCAGCCGCTGATCGTCCTGACCAAGGCCGACCTGGTGCCACGCGAGGACACGGAAAGACTCGGCCCGTCCACGCTCGACGCGGTGGCCGCCGCCGCGCCCGGAACCGACATCCTCACCGTCTGCGCGCTGGACGGCACCGGCATGGACGCGCTGCGCGCCGCACTCGCCGGGACGTCGCCGCCCGGCCGATCGGCGGTGCTGGTCGGGCCCTCCGGCGTCGGCAAATCAACGCTGGTCAACGCTCTGCTCGGCGAGGAGCGGCTGGCGGTGGGGCGAGTCCGCGCCGCAGACGGGAAGGGGCGGCACACAACCGTCAGACGGGAGCTGATCGCGCTGTCCTCCGGCGGAATTCTGATCGACACGCCCGGGATCCGCGGCGTGGGCCTGTGGGATGCCGAGCAGGGGCTCGATGCGACCTTCACAGAGATCGCCGATCTCGCCGTGGCCTGCCGGTACGCGGACTGCGCGCACGACACGGAACCCGGCTGCGCGGTGCTCGCCGCGGTCGAGGACGGCTCGTTGCCCGAGCGGCGGCTGCGGAGCTACCGCAAACTGCGGCGCGAGAACGCCTGGATCCAGTCACGCGGGGACGCCCGCCTGGCCGCGGAAGAGCGGGCGCGTTGGAAGGCCATCCGCAGGGAACAGCGGCGCCTCTACACCGGCCGCGAGCGGCAGGGGCGCCAGCGGTGACCGGGCGAGGCGAAGCGGGCCGGTCAGACGGAACGGACGGAACGGACACCGCGCGTGAGATCACTCGGGTGTTCTGGGCGCTGCACGAAGGACTGCCGCGCCAGTCCGCCGGGTCGGACGCAACGACACGCCGGCTGCTGGAACTGGCCGGCCTGCTGCCCGACCGGCCCCGCGCCCTCGACATCGGATGCGGTCCGGGGCGCGCGTCACTGGTGCTCGCGCGGGTCGCCCGCGCGGACGTCACCGCGGTCGACCTGCACCACCCCTTCCTGGCGGAGCTGCGACACTCGGCCGCGGCGTCGGGGCTGGGCGGGTGGATCCGTCCCGTACTCGCGTCGATGACCGATCTGCCATGCCCCGACGGCGCCTTCGACCTCGTCTGGGCAGAGGGCTCGGCGTACATCATGGGCTTCGCCGCCGCACTGCGGGCGTGGCGGCGGTTACTGGCTCCGGCCGGGGTGCTCGTGGTGTCCGAGCCGGTCTGGACGGTCGATGATCCTGCGCCGCCGGCGAGGGCGTTCTGGGACGCGGTCTACCCGCTGCGGACGGTCGCGGCGACGGCGGACGTGGCCCGCGCCGCGGGCTACGAGGTGGCGGCGACATTCCAGCAGCCGGACAGCGACTGGTGGGCGGAGTACTACGACCCGCTGAGCGCCCGCCTCGATCAGGCGGAGCGGACCGGTCTCGGGACGGCGGCCGGCCGAGCCGCGCTGGACTCGTGTCGGGCCGAGATCACGCTCCGGCGGACCCACGGAGCCGACTACGGCTATATGGGTTTCGTCCTGCGCCCGCGCCCGAGCTGAGCAGGCCCCCGGCGCGACCCGGCCGACCACGTCCGGTCGGCCGGGTCGCGCCGGCCGCATCCGGCCGCCGGGGGCCGTGTCAAGGCCGACGATCCGTGGCCTCTCGATGGGACTCAGTGCCCCTTGGAGGCCACGGATCGAACCCGGGAGACCCGGAAAGGACGACGGACGAGGGGACCTCCCGACACCCGCGCGTCAGGACGCGGGCGGGGCGGTCTCCTCGAGCAGTCCGTCGAGCTGGCTACCGACGATCCGCTTGAACAACCGCCGGGAGCGCTTCCGGTCGAGCATCGCGACCTCGAGGTTCCCGGCCGTCAGCGTGCGCTCCCCGTTCTGCGCCCCGGGCGGCGCGCCGGCGGTGAGCGCGTCCACCGCCACGCGCAGCGCGGTGGCGAGCGGCTGGCCCTCCGTGTGGTGCTCCCGCAGGGAGGTCAGCACCTGCTCGGACTGACCGCCGATCGCGATGAAGCCACGCTCGTCGGCGATCGAGCCGTCGTAGGTGAGACGGAAGATCTGGTCATCCGCGGCGGTGTGCCCCACCTCGGCGACGACGATCTCCACCTCGTAGGGCTTGATGCTCTCGGTGAAGATCGCGCCGAGGGTCTGCGCGTAGGCGTTCGCGAGCGCCCGGCTCGTGACATCCCGCCGGTCGTACATGTAGCCGCGGGTGTCCATGATCCGGATGCCGGCCGTGCGGAGGTTCTCGAACTCGTTGTACTTCCCCACCGCGGCGAAGCCGATGCGGTCGTACATCTCGCTGATCTTGTGCAGGGTCGTCGACGGGTTCTCGGCGACGAACAGGATGCCGTCGACGTAGGTGAGGACGACCACGCTCCGGCCGCGCGCGATGCCCTTGCGCGCGTACTCGGACTTGTCCCGGACCTGCTGTTCGGGACTTGCGTAGCCGAACGGCATGGTCACGTCAGCCTCCTGAGTTCTGCGCGCGGTCGGCGATGATCGAGTCGACCACCGGGCCGACCTCGTCATCGGTGAGGCGACGGTATCCGTCGGCGGTCACCGAGGCGACGATCGGGTACAGCTTGCGGATGAGGTCCGGCCCACCGGTCGCCGAGTCGTCGTCGGCGGCGTCGTAGAGAGCCTCGACGCTGATCCGGACCGCGTCGTCCTGGCTGTGGTTGGCCCGATAGCGCTTCTTCAGCGAGCCGCGAGCGAAGACCGAGCCCGACCCGATCGACTCGTAGGTGCGCTCCTCGGACTTCGCCGCGGCGATGTCGTAGGAGAAGATCCGCCCCTCGCCGGTCTCGGTGTCGAAGCCGGCGAACAGCGGGATGACCGCGAGGCCCTGCATCGCCATGCCCAGGTTCCCCTTGACCATGAACGCGAGCCGGTTGGCCTTCGCGTCCAGGCTCAGCGTAGAGCCCTCGATCTTCTCGTAGTGCTCGAGCTCGACCTGGAACAGACGGATCAGCTCGGCGCCCACACCGGCCGTGCCGGCGTAGCCGACGCAGGAGAACTCGTCCGCGTGGTGGACCTTCTCGACGTCACGCTGGGCGATCATGTGCCCCTGCGTCGCGCGGCGGTCGCCGGCCATGATCACGCCACCGGGGAACGTCACGGCCACGATGGTGGTGCCGTGAGCCGCATCGGTCACCGGAGCGGGCAGCGGGCCCCGGGCGCCCGGAAGCAGGTCCGGAGCCGCGACGGACAGGAAATCGGTGAACGACGACGTTCCCGGTGTCATGAACACAGCCGGTAGACGCCCGGCGACACCCGTTGGATCGGGCACGCATCCCCCTTCAGATAGTCGATCGTGAGCCGGCGGCCCAGGATGGTCCGAGGCGGCCCAGCCCAAGGCTCCGGGTGATGCACAACATGCCACGTGCCGGGCCGGCAGGGTGGCCGTGGTCCCGCTCCGTCCCAAGTCGCGGTCCCAAGTCGCGGTCCCGGGCGCACCGCCGCGGTGGCACTCGGCGGCCTCAGCGGGCCTGTGAGCCCCTCGGTAGGCCCCTGTGAAGCCCCGCGGGCGGCACGGCGCCTGGACGGCCCGCACGGACGCCCCCAGGCACCGACCTCGCTCGCGGCGGGAGACACCAGGACAGCTGAGCGATCCACGTGCCGACGCACACACACGACGCCCACCGCCATCGGGCACACCCTGGGCATCGGGCACACCCTGGGCATCGGGCACACCCTGGGCGCGGGCATCGCGATCCAGGGCACGGCCCCGGGACGCGTCGGGCAGCGGGGCCTCCCGCAGCACCGGTCGCCGCGTTGGCTCCCCCGGCGACCGGCCGAACGGGCGCATGTGGCTCGTCCGGCCGAACCGGCCGCGGGGAGTCAGACCCTACTGACCGCCCTTCTGGACGTATCCCTTCACGAACTCCTCGGCGTTCTCCTCGAGAACGTCGTCGATTTCGTCGAGCAGGGAGTCGACGTCCTCCGAGAGCTTCTCGTGCCTTTCCTTGAGATCCGAGGCGCCCGATTCCTCAACCTCGGCCTCGGCGGTCTCGTCATCACGGCGGCCGGTGCGCTGCTGCCCGCCACCGGTGTCCCTCTGGGCCATGGGAGCCTCCTTCGATCGCCTGGGGCGACACTATCCCGCTCCGCCGACTGCTTCCGGTGGATCGGTACGAGGTCCACTCCATCACGAACACCCGACGACGTCGCCTCGTCCGCCGAGGGCGCAAAATGTGCTGGTCGATGGTGGTACCACCGGCGCACCGAGACTTCACGCCGTACCGGCGTGAAGTCTCGGGAGACCACCGCGAGACCCCGCCGGCTGTCAGTTACCCGACAGGGCGTCCACCAGGTCGGCGGCGGTGGGGCAGCGGGCGAGCAGCTCGCCCACGTGCGCCTTGGTGCCACGCAGCGGCTCAAGGGTCGGCACCCGCTGCAGCGAGTCCCGCCCGATGTCGAAGATGACCGAGTCCCAGGACGCGGCCGCCACCTGCTGCGGGTAGAGCTCCAGGCAGCGTCCCCGGAAGTACGCCCTGGTGTCCTCCGGAGGCTCCGTCATCGCCCTGGTGACCTCCTCCTCACTCAGCAGGAGGTCGAAGCGGCCACGGGCCACCAGGCGGTTGTAGAGGCCCTTCTCCGGCCGAACGTCGTGGTACTGGAGGTCGACGAGCTGCAGCCGCGGCGAGTCCCACGCCAGGGCATCGCGGGAGCGGTAGCCCTCGAGGATCGACAGCTTGGCCACCCAGTCGAGCTCCCGGGAACAGGTCATCGGGTCGACCTCGAGGCGGCCGAGCACCGACTCCCACCGGGAGAGCACGTCGGCCGTCTGCGGGTCGACGTCCGTGCCGAGCCTGTCCTCGACGAACTTGCGGGCCTGCTCGAAGTACTCCATCTGGAGCTGCACGGCGGTCATCTTCCGGCCGTCGCGCAGGGTGAGCAGATACCGCAGCGAGGGGTCGTGGGAGATCGCCCGCAGCGTCGCGACCGGCGCGTCCACCGACAGGTCGACCTGGAGCCAGCCCTCCTCGATCATGGCCAGGACGAGCGAGGTCATCCCCACCTTGAGGTAGGTGGCGATCTCGCTCATGTTGGCGTCACCGATGATCACGTGCAGACGCCGGTACTTCTCCGGGTCGGCGTGGGGCTCGTCCCGGGTGTTGATGATGGGGCGCTTGAGGGTGGTCTCCAGTCCGACCTCGACCTCGAAGAAGTCCGAGCGCTGGCTGATCTGGAACCCGGACTCACGCCCGTCCACGCCGATGCCGACCCGGCCGGCGCCGCATATCACCTGGCGGGAGACGAAGAACGGCGTCAGGTGCCGCACGATCTCCCCGAACGGGGTCGCCCGCGCCATGAGGTAGTTCTCATGGCAGCCGTAGGAGACACCCTTGTTGTCGGTGTTGTTCTTGTACAGGTGCACGGGCATCGTGCCGGGGACAGTCAGCGCACGGCGGGCCGCCTCTGCCATCACCCGCTCCCCCGCCTTGTCCCAGAGGACGATGTCGCGCGGGTTCGTCACCTCGGGGGTCGAGAACTCGGGGTGCGCATGATCGACGTAGAAGCGCGCGCCGTTGGTCAGGATGACGTTGGCCAGCCCGAGGTCGTCCTCGTTCGCGGGCGCGCCAGGATCGACCACCGGCTCTCTGGGCAGCTCGAAGCCGCGGGCGTCTCGCAGGGGGGACTCCTCCTCGAAGTCCCACCGAGCTCGACTGCCCCCGGTGGCGGCCCTGTTGGCGTAAGAGTTCACGACCAACGACGAAGCCAGCATCTGGTTTGTGTTGGGTTGACCGGGCACGGACACGCCGTATTCGGTCTCGGTCCCCATGATCCGGCGCACGCTCACTCTGCAAGCGTAGGTGCTGGCGGGCCGCCGGGTCGGCCGGACGCCGCCCTTGGTCGTTCCGAACCTCTTGCCGGGAAGCTTCGGGAACGCCCGGAGACCTCCCCCGCCACGCCGACAGCCCCGCGGGTGCCGGCATTCGGGTGATCGGCGACGTGGCGGCCCGTCAGCCTGTTCGACGGCCACTGGGCTGCGTGTCCGTCTTCTCACAGCGACGGCAGGAGACCACCACAAGCCCGTTTTGAAGATCAAAACGATCAAGGATGGGCGTCAACATCGTTGACTATCTTGGGCAGTGCGACACCCGACGGCACGGCCACTCGACCGGCGGCTCCAGCCGGCGGGCACGGCTCGCGGACCGGCTGGCGGGCAGCCGGTGGGCACGGCCGGGGGTCACCGGGCCCGTGGAACCACGACGCGGCGGCCGCCTCGTCAACGAGACGGCCGCCGCGTGGCGACCACGGCGGGCGGCTGGCCCCCGCCCCGCGAACGGCCTAGAGGTACTGGCCGGTGTTCGCGATGGTGTCGATCGACCGCCCGGCCTCGGTGCCCTTGGTTCCGGTGACGAGTGTGCGGATGTAGACGATCCGCTCACCCTTCTTGCCGGAGATCCGGGCCCAGTCGTCCGGGTTCGTGGTGTTCGGCAGGTCCTCGTTCTCCTTGAACTCGTCCAGGCACGCCGACAGCAGGTGCTGCATGCGCAGGCCGCGGACTTTGCTCTCGATGAGGTCCTTCACCGCCATCTTCTTCGCCCGGGCCACGATGTTCTCGATCATCGCGCCCGAGTTGAAGTCCTTGAAGTACAGGACCTCCTTGTCACCGTTGGCGTAGGTGACCTCGAGGAAGCGGTTCTCCTCGCTCTCGGCGTACATCCGCTCGACGACCCGCTGGATCATGCCCTGGCAGGTCGCCTCCCGGTTGCCTCCGTGCTCGGCGAGGTCGTCGGCGTGCAGCGGGAGCTCGGGAATGACGTACTTGGCGAAGATGTCCTTGGCCGCCTCGGCGTCCGGACGCTCGACCTTGATCTTGACGTCGAGCCGGCCCGGCCGCAGGATCGCCGGGTCGATCATGTCCTCTCGGTTGGACGCGCCGATCACGATCACGTTCTCGAGCTGCTCGACGCCGTCGATCTCGCTGAGCAGCTGCGGGACGATCGTGTTCTCCACGTCCGAGGAGACACCCGAGCCACGGGTCCGGAAGATCGAGTCCATCTCGTCGAAGAACACGATCACCGGCATGCCCTCGGACGCCTTCTCGCGCGCCCGCTGGAACACCAGCCGGATCTGCCGCTCGGTCTCGCCTACGTACTTGTTGAGCAGCTCCGGGCCCTTGATGTTGAGGAAGAAGGCCCGGCCGGAGCCCTGGCCTGTCTGTGCCTCGACCTTCTTGGCCAGGGAGTTCGCCACGGCCTTGGCGATCAGCGTCTTGCCACACCCGGGCGGGCCGTAGAGCAGCACGCCCTTCGGTGGCTTGAGCTTGTGCTCCAGGAACAGTTCCTTGTAGAGGAACGGCAGCTCGACCGCGTCGCGGATCGACTCGATCTGGCCCTTCAGGCCGCCGATCTGCTCGTAGCCGATGTCTGGGACCTCTTCGAGGACCAGCTCCTCGACCTCGGACTTGGGGATCCGCTCGAAGGCATACCCCGACCGTGGCTCGATGAGGAGCGAGTCGCCGGCTCGGATCGGGCCGTCGAGGAGTGGCTGGGCCAGCATGACGACCCGTTCCTCGTCGGTGTGACCGATCACCAGCGCCCGGTCACCGCTCTCGAGGACCTCCTTGAGCAGGACGATCTCGCCCTGCCGCTCGAACGCGCGAACCTCCACGACGTTGAGCGCCTCGTTGAGCATGACCTCCTGACCGGGCTGCAGGACGTCGGCTTCGACGTTCGGCGACACCGTCACGCGGAGCTTTCTGCCCTGCGTGAACACGTCGACCGTGCCGTCGTCGTAGCCACGGATGAAGACGCCGTACCCGCTCGGCGGTTGCGCGAGCCGGTCGACCTCCTCCTTCAACGAGATGATCTGGTCACGTGCCTCCCGAAGGGTGGCGACGAGCTTGTCGTTTTGCCCAGTGGCGGTCTGTAGCTCCACCTGTACCTGGGCTAGTCGCTCCTCCAGGACACGTACCTGTCGGGGCGATTCAGACAGCCTCCGCCGCAGCATGGCCACTTCTTCCTCCAGGAAGGTGACCTGAGTCGTGAGTTCGTGTACTTCCTTCTCGTACGCCGACCGTTGAGAATCGGCGTCACCAGGACGACCCGTGCTCCCACCGGAGCCAGAGCCCGAACGGGGACCGGACACCGCGCCTCCACCTCCCCCGTGCTGACCGGGACGCACCCACACTACCGTTGTGACCGCCGCTGGCAGGCCGGTCGCGCGAGGACGACCCAGGTTTGCCGTAAACAGCGGGTTACGGTGCCATGGTGACAGAAGATCGGAGCCCTGTGGCAACACCAACGAAGCCGGGCGATTCGCCCGGACTCCGGGTCCGCATCGACCAGGACTCCTGCACCGGCGACGGTCTGTGCGTCCAGTATGCACCCTCGGTGTTCGAGTTCGACATCGACGGGCTCGCCTACGTGAAGAACTCCGACGGTGAGCTTCAGACCACACCGGGGACCCACGTGCCGGTTCCGCTGCCGCTGCTCACCGAGATCCGCGACGCCGCCGAGCAGTGCCCCGGCACCTGCATCTACGTCGAGCACCCGGACGGGACGCTGGAGGTCGGCGGCCCACAGGAGTGAGAAC
>NZ_UBIZ01000425.1:0-4486 GCF_900465275.1 Parafrankia sp. Ea1.12
CTCGGGGGGCGTGGGGGTCGGGACCGGGACGAACGCGGCGAGGAAGACCAGCAGGAAGGCGAGAGCGAACCCGATCAGGCCCCAGGGTGGCAGGTGGAACCCGTACTCCGCGGCGACGTAGGCCATGACGTTGGTGGTGAGTCCGTAGGCCAGCAGGCCGGTGCCCAGCAGCGCCAGCGTCGCCGGGGCACGGGGTCGGCGGAAGCAGGCGATCAGCACGACCGCGGTGGCGAGGATCAGACCGGCACCCTGATGGGTCAAAGCGAACCGGAACGGCCTGAGACCGGGGCCGGTCTGGACGAGCGGGGCGAGCACCGTCCCCCATTGCAGCAGGACGAGCGAGCCGGCGATCAGCAGGCAGTCCAGCAGGGTGATCGCATGCCAGCGGTGGGCGCCGTACCACCGCCTGCCAGCACTCCCGGCCCGGCTGTCCACCGGGTCGGTGGGCAGGGACAGCAGCCCGGCCAGGGCCACCCCGTAGAAACTGAGGAAGACGGCATACGCCGGGGACATGCCTTGCCTGTGGGGCAGGTCTCCGGCCAGCAACGTCGGTGCGATCGAGAGGCTGGCGAGCATCGCCCCGGCGGCGGTGAGACCGACGAGCACCCGCCAGCGGCGCTCCGCCCCGCGTACCCGCCGGGCGGTCCAGAAGCAGGCGGCCGCGGCGGCGAACTGGGCGGCGGTGGAGACGAGGTCCGTGGCGACGCGGGCGGAGCGCAGGTCCAGCAGCACCGCGAAAGCAACATCCAGCCCCAGCAGCGCCAGGGAGGCGATGATGGCGCACCACAACACTCGTGGCGTACGACCCGAACCGGTCAGACGCCACGGACTATGTGCAGAAACGACGACATTGCGGAGTTTGAGCATCACCCACACCCCCGCAAGGAAGCTTATCGCAATCATTTAGATTCGTACAGTGACGATTCGGCTAGGGTGGGTTGAACAAGGAGGGCTCCGTCACGGCGAATGTCGTGACGAAGCGGCTGTAGCGGGGTGCAGTCGCCGCGGGCTGCGGCGATGCCAGCGTCGCTGGCAGGCTGACGTCCTGCCTACGCTGTCGGCGGTCGGCTGGTGGAGGTATGCACGCTGTGATCGCAGGTGACATGGCCCAGCCCTTCAACCATTTCAGGATCCCAGACTGATGCGCGCGACCTTCGCCACCGAGCACACCCCCGGCCGGGTCAACGAGGACGCGGTCGCCGTCGGCGACGGCTGGGCGTTCATCCTCGACGGCGCGACCGCCCGTGCCGGTGTGGTCTCCGGGTGCGTGCACGACGTCCGCTGGCTCGCCAGCACCCTCGCCGGGGAGCTCGCCCAACGGCTACTCGGCTCGCAGCAGACTCTCCCAGCTCTCCCAGACCTGCTTGCCGAGTCCATCCAGGCAACCTGCCGCCGGCACGGCCCCGACTGCGACCTGTCGAACCCCAACAGTCCCAGCTCTACCGCCGTCATCGCACGGTGGACATCCGAGGAGTTCGAATACCTCGTCCTTGCCGACTCGCCGCTGATCCTCGACCTCGGTGGAACCATCCGCCCGATCATCGACGACCGGATAGCGCACCTGCCGGACTACTCGGCAGACGGGGTGGCCCGTTCCCGGAACCAGCCGGGCGGGTTCTGGGTGGCTTCCACCAACCCTGACGCCGCATATCAGGCCGTCACCGGTTCGGTGCCGGCTGACGAGGTCCACCGCGCGGCCCTGCTGTCGGACGGCGCGTCCCGGCTCGTCGAACAGTTCGGCGTGCTGGACTGGCTGGGCCTGGTGGATCTTCTGGACAAGCCGGGGCCTGCCGAGTTGATTCGCCGGACCCGCGCGGCGGAGCGCGCCGAGGCACCCGAGATGGCTGCACGCCGCCAGGAGAAGCGCCACGATGACGCGACCGCCATCCTGCTCCGCAGGTAGAGGCGTGTTGATCCGGGCACGAGATCGCGACCCGGCCCGTTGGTCGATGTTCGTCCGCGGCTCCAGACCCGTCGCCGGCGGGGAGCCGGGGCCGGGGCGCCCTGGCAGGTGCGCCGGCCGGGGTCAGGTTCGGTGGCGCGAACCCCGGCTCGCGCCCACCTGTCGGGTCGGCGTCGATCGCGGTGGGAGGCTGATCGGCCGCGCTACAACTCAGGACATGTCACGTGTGATAGCTGGTCTGCACGCGGTCCCGGTGCTTCTCATAGGTGGGGCCCTTTCGGTCTCCTTCATGCTCCCGGCGGACAAGCGATTCCTGCTTGCGCCGATGATCGCTGGCGTGACGGCGGTCACGATGATTTCGATCCTCCTGCTCCTGCCGCGCCTGACCCGGTGGAGGCTCGACGAGTTGCACGGCCGCGGGGGCGCCCCGCCGCCGCTACCCGGACGTTTCGGCTTCGGCGGCCGGGGTCGCGATTTCACCCCTCGGTTCGGCACCGTTCTCGGGGCCGAACCGAGGGGAAGCAGTGGCGGTTCCGACGACGGCGACGGCGGTTGGAGCCACGGCCACTACGGCCACCGCCACGGCGACCAGTACGGCCACAACCATCATGTTCACGGCGGTCATCACGATCATTGTCACTCGGGTTCGGACTCCTGGGGCGGCTCCGACAGCCACAGCAGCTCCGGTAGTTCGTCGAGCAGTAGCTACGACAGTTCCTCGTCCAGCAGCAGCTCGGACAGTTCGTCCAGCACCTCGAGCTGCTGACAGAAGGTTGTCGACGAACATGGCCTCAAAGATCTATCAAAGCCACGCGAGGCGCCCTCTTAGCGCTTGATCCACAGTTCCTCGGCCTGTACTGAGGGTAGTCGGCGGGGTGTTACCTGTTCACGGACGCGGCGAGTTGTACGGGCGTGATCTGCTCAGCGAGCCCACCAAGCCCATGACAAATTTGACGGCATGACGAAAAGGCGGCACCAACACTGTTGGAACGGCGAGCGCCACGCAGCTCGCAGCATCCCCTGGGTCGGCGCAGCCGCCCTGTTCAAGCTTGGCCTCTCAGGGGTCGGGTATCTGCGGTGCGGTTATTGATTGCTGGGGAGTTGGCTGGCGACGCCGTCGAGGAAGAGGGTCATGCCGTGGGTGAAGACGTCGTCGGCGGAGGCGGCGGTGTAGAGATTCCCGGCCGTACGTAGCGCCGGGAAGTCGTCGGCGGGTAGTCCGTCGAGAAGTTGACGCAGGTCGGCTGCTCCGGCCACTCCGTTCGAGCCGCGACCGGCGGGGCTGCGTCGGATGTTGGTGGAACCGCCAACGAACTCGATCATCGTTATGGTCGTGTAGACCGCCTGTCTGTCGGTCAGTCCGGCCTCGCGGTACAGGGCGAGGGCGAATTCGACGAGGCGCAGCATGTTCGGCCCGGATCCGGATCCCGATTTGCTCCGCCCAGCCGACGGGGGCAGCGGCTGGCTGAGGGTGACCCTGCGCATCTCGAACATCAGTGCCTCGATGTCGGCGCGCCAGCCGCGGCCGGTGCGATCGAGTCGGATGTCGCCCATCACGTGGTCGGCGATGAGGGCGATCAGCTCGTCGCGGCTGGCGATGTGCCGGTAAAGCGAGGCGTTGCTGGTGCCGAGCCGTTCGGCGACCGAGCGCACGGTCAGCGCTTCCAGCCCTTCCTCGCGGAGGATCTCCAGGGCCGTCTCGACGATGCGTTCGGTGGACAGTCCGCCGGCTCGCGGCCTGCGGCGACGGTCGACCAGGGCGCGCTCCGTCCACCAGCGGGCGGATCCGGGCTCAGCGGGTACCGCCGTCTCCTCGGCCGGTGCGGCTCCGTCGTCGTGAGCAGGCGACCGGAGACCATCGGTCACCACGGGTGGTGAAGATGTCACAGGGCCCTCCAGTTCCGTCTTGACGGTATGCGAGCATCGCCCGCATACTCATCCACTGGCAAGCGACCGCCAGTCGCATAAGGAGTGGGTGTGCGGCCACGATTACAGCGCGGACCTACTTGTGTCTACCGACATGGGTCCCAACCGCCGGCCACGAGAGCGGCGGGGTACCGCGACCGACGTCGTCGCCGCACCCTGGCCGGTCGCATGACCAGGCCCACCCCCGCCACCACCCACCCGGCTGACCGGCAAACGTCACGCCTTCTCCCGACGCGCGCCATCTGGCCCGCGCTGTCGGCGTTCTCCGGACATCACCGGAAAGGCTTCTCCGCCCGGCCCGGCGAACAGGCAGGCGACCTTCAGCTTGATCTCAAGCAGCCCGCCGGGAAGATTCCGCGCCCAACCAGCTCGGTGGATTTCACCGGCGCCCCGGCCGGCAGGGCTCCTCACCGCCGCCCGCGGCGCGCCCACCAGCGCGCAGGGAATCCACCCAGGCGAAAAGGTGATCCGCCGATCCCCGCGTACACGATGTGGCCGGTGACCGCCACCGGCGATGAGGCAGGAGAGTGTTCATGACCGCGGTGATGCAGGGTGTACGGATCCTCGAGGTCGCTGAGCACACGTTCGTACCCGCTGCGTCCGCGTTGCTGTCCGACTGGGGTGCCGACGTCATCAAGATCGAGCACGTCGAGCGTG
>NZ_UBIZ01000729.1:0-363 GCF_900465275.1 Parafrankia sp. Ea1.12
GGTGCCACCGTAGGACGGTGCCGGGAGTGACCAGCCGGTGCGCTCGCAGTGCCTTGGGGAGAAGTCGGATCAGGGCGGCGAGCACCGCCCGGTCCGCCCAGTCCCACCGGGGCTTGGGCTGGGTACGGCGCAGCACCGCGACCTCATGCCGCAACACCAGCAACTCGATGTTCTTCGACGCCGACGAGCGGCCGAGGAGAACCAGCCAGCTACAGACCCGAACGAGGATCAGGTACAGCAGGCGTACGGACATAGTTGACCATCATGCGGCCGGCCCCGCGCCGGCGCATCGCCCCAGGTCACAGGCTCAGGCCGACTTCTGGCACCCCACAGGATCGGCGAGTGAGCCAAAATCCCTGCTCA
>NZ_UBIZ01000702.1:0-1428 GCF_900465275.1 Parafrankia sp. Ea1.12
ACCAGCAGCTCCGCGCCCGCTACTTCGCCTCCCGCGCGACCCGCCCCACCTGGCTACACACCGTCAACCACCCCGCCGCAGGCGGCGTGATCAGCTGACTACAGATTCCGGCCAACTGGGAAAAGCCACATTCCTGTGCCTGGCACCTGATCGTCACGTGGGACGCATGCGCGGACGATCCGCTGGCGGTTCTGGCGCGTCGAGATGACGCCGGGTCAGAGAAACACCGCGTTTTCCTGGACGCCGCAACCGGGGTCCTGGGCTACTTCGCGATCCACAGATCCTCGGGTAGCAGGGAACCCGTACCGTACTGCACGATGCCGCCCACGTTCTTGCCCGTGATGACGGCAGGCGCCGACCGGGTGAGGAAGATAGCCGGCATCGCCTCGGTCAACCGTGCCTGCGCCGCGTCGTAGGCCTTCTCGCGGTCCTGTTCCGATGCGCCTGTCCGCCCCGCCAGCAGGGCGTCGTTGAGCGCCTTGTCGGCGATCCCGGAAAGGTTCGCCGGCGAGTTCCCGGTGAAGTTCGCCAACAGCCGCGGCTCGGGGTCCTGGAAGGCCGCGGCGGATACGATCGCGTCGAAGTCGTGGGTCGTGCGCATCGCGCCGATGTCGGCAACCTCGACGATCTTGACCTGGACGCTGACGTTCTTGAAGCTGCCGAGCTGGGCCTGGACGTTCTCCGCGATCGCCCTGTTCTCGGAGGTGGGGGCGGTGGAGACGGTGAAGGACACGGGCTTGCCCTCGGCGGCCAGCTCGTCGAACAGTCGCTGGGCGGTGGCCTTGTCCGCCTTGCGCAGCGGCGTGTCCGAGTAGAAGGGCGAGGCCTTGCTGAACAGCGTGTCGACGGGTGTGCCGGTTCCGTTGTAGGCGGCGAGGTTCAGCGCGTCCAGGTCAAGTGCTGCGGCGACGGCCTGCCGTGCGCGGACGTCGTCGAACGGCGCCCTGCGGGTGTTCATGGCCATGAAGAGCCCGCCACTGAGCTCCAGCACGGTGTTCGGCAGGCCGGCCTTGTCGGCCTTGTCGAAGTTGACGGGGTTCGACTCGACGGCGACGTCCGCGCCCCCGGTCTGCAGGGTGTTGTAACGCTGGTTGGAGTCGAGCGCGGCCTGGAAGGTGAGGGTGTCCAGGTACGGCTTGGGGGCGTCCCAGTAGCGGGGGTTCTTGACCAGCTCCATGGCGGCCTGGCGGGTCCAGCTCTTCAGCGTGAACGGGCCGGCGCCGATCGGGGTGGCGTCGAAGGCCGCGGCGCCCTTCCGCAGGGCCGCGGGCGAGGCGATCCAGTTCAGTGACGAGGTGACGACGGACTGGGCATACTTGGGCACCTGGGTGACCATCGTGGCCGTCAGCGTGACATCGTCCACCACCTCGGTCGAGGCGATCATCGACGCCTCCGAGCGGTGGGGTGAGCCGGTGGCCGGGTCCTTGA
>NZ_UBIZ01000422.1:0-237 GCF_900465275.1 Parafrankia sp. Ea1.12
CACCCCCATCACCCCCGAGCACGGTCCGGCGGATGGCGGCTTCGGGTCGTTGACCCTGGATGACCTGGCCAACAGGGCGGAAAAGGCACACGCCGAGCACCTGCAGGGCTACACGGCCAGCACGGTGAAGCCGAAGAACCATCGGATCACGGTTCCCAGCAGCGATCGGCGACCGATGTAGTACCGTGCCATCACACACCTGCCATCCCGCCGGGAACAGCTCTCCCCGGCCACCAT
>NZ_UBIZ01000421.1:0-4415 GCF_900465275.1 Parafrankia sp. Ea1.12
GCCAGTGACGCGGCGGCCCCCTCGCCACCGCCCTACCTGCGCACCTACTGCGCGCCGATCAGGGTAAAGCACCCGACCTTGGCGGTGGCGTTCCTGACCGGCGGCGCCGCGCTCGCCGCTGCGGGGCACGACAAGGTGCTGCGGCTGTGGACCGTACCCGGCTTCGGCCGATTCCCGGAACAGGTCGGCGAGGTCGAGACCGGGCACGCGCGGCGCATCCGCGCGATCGCCTTCACTCCGGACCGCGGCGGGCTGCTCGCCACCGGCGGCGAGGACAGGACGGTCCGGCTCTGGCGGCTGACCGACCCTGCCCGACCGGTGCCGCTGGGCGCGCCGCTGGAGCACGCTGGGAGGGTCTTCGCGGTCGGGTTCTGCACTGATGCGCGACGGCTCGTGACCGTCGGAGGTGCCCGACTCCACTGGTGGGACCTGACCGACCCCGACGCCCCGTGCCAGCTCTCGGCCGGGTTCAGACCGGCCGAGGAGGTGACCACGCTGGCAGTCAGCGGCGATGGCTCCCTGATCGCCTACGGCATGAGGCATGGGGGGATCGGCCTCGCCAGCCCCAACGGCGCGGGCATTCCAGGGCCGCTCGGCTCGGATCTGGCGGCCCACGACCAGGGCGTGCAGGCGCTGGCGTTCTCTCCTGACGGGACGCTGCTGGCCAGCGCGAGCGTAGATGGGTTCGTCACGCTGTGGGACGTGCGCGACCCGGTCACGCCCAAGCAACAGTGCCCGCCGCTCGCCGGCCACGAAGGCGCGGTGAACACCCTGGCGTTCAACCAGGAAGGGACGTTCCTGGCGAGCGGCGGCAAGGACTGCGCCGTCCGGCTGTGGGACGTCACCGCCCCGGGTGTGCCCGTGCCCTGGCTGCCCGCGCGGGGCCATCTCGGCCCCGTGACCCAGGTGGCGTTCTCGCCGGAGAACGGCGCTGTCCTAGCCAGCGCCAGTACCGACCTTCGGGTCCGCTTCTGGTTCCGCAGGGGCGTGTCGCGCGCACCGCAGCCGGCGCCCGCGACTGCCCGGCCGGCCGCACCACCCGAGCCCGCCCCGGTCACGGAAGCCGCGCTGTCAACGGCGCGGCCAGTCCTCCGTCCCGACGGTCCACCGCCCGGCCCCTCCCCGCGCGACAACGGGTTCGCCCCGACCTGCCCGTCGGGAGCCGGCGTGTCGCCCATGACCGAAGCGGGCCCCATCGTGCGGCTGCTCGCCGCGCTGCCCCGCCACGTCAAACCGGTACGCGCACTGGCGTTCTCCAGCGACGGCGAGATCCTCGCCAGTGCCGGCCACGACCGGGTGGTGCACCTGTGGGACGTGCGCACGGGGGTCCCACGCGGCGAGCCGCTGACCGGGCACACCCTTCCGATCCGCGCCCTCGCGTTCGCGCCCCGCGGCCACCTGCTCGCGACGGGCGGTGACGACCGCATCGTCCGGCTGTGGCAGCTCGCCGGCAAGCAGGGGCCTCGGCTCGCGAGCGAGATCGCCGAAGGCGCCGGGAACACGACAGGAGTCAGGTCGCTCGCCTTCGGCGCCACCGGCCGCCGGCTCGCCATCGGCCGCGCCAACCAGGTCGGATGGTGGGACGTGGAGCGAACCGACACGCCTGCACCGCTCGCCTCGCTCCACGGCACCGCCGTCACAGCGGTCGCGGCGACGCGCGACGGCCGCATGCTGGCCTATGCCACCAGGCACGGCTCGGTCGCGCTGTTCGGGGCGGCGGACCTGAGGACCGTCATCCCGCTTGCGCCGGCCTTCGGAGCCGGCCGCAAGGCGGTAGCGGCGCTGGCCTTCTCGCCGGACGCAACGGTGCTGGCCACCGCTGGCGGAAGCGGAAGCATCCGGCTGTGGGACCTCACCGACCCCACCTCACCGCAACCACGGTGCGGGCCGCTGACCGGGCCCGAAGGTCCCGTACACACGCTCGCGTTCTCCCCGGACGGGCTGATGCTCGCCAGCGGGGGCGACAAGAAGCTCCGGTTGTGGGACCTCACCGACCTGGCCAGTCCACGGCCGCTGCCGCCGGCCGACACCGCCCACGGGTATGTGTTCCAGGTGGCCTTCTCGCCTGACGGATCGCTGCTGGCGACCGCCGGCAACGATGGTGTCGTCCGGCTATGGACCGTCGATCGGCCCGCACTCCGGGTGCCGCCCATGGCCGCCCCCCGTCCGCCGGAGTCGCCGACCGCTGCCCGGCCTGAGCACCAGCCACCCGCTGGGGCCGGTATCCCAGCCAGGCCAGACACCGCCCCGCCGACAGTGCTCCCGCCGAGCGCGGCCCCGTCGACCACGCCCACCGTGGCCCGGGAGTCGGCACCGGTCCTCGCGCCGCCCGGGCCAACCGCCGCCGAGCCGGGTCCTCACACCGCCACGCATGAACCAGCTGACGCCGCGCCGGGACCGGACACGGCAGCGGCGCGCGGTGCCCCGAAGACCGCCGCCGGGGACTTCGGACACGACGGCGCGGTGCTCGCGGCAGCGTTCTCATCAGATGGCCGGTTGCTCGCCAGCGGAGGCGCCGACCACCGGGTGCGACTTTGGGATGTAACGACCCCGTGGCATCCCTCGTCGTACGGTGAGCCGCTCTCCGGCCACGCCGACCGGGTGGAGGCCGTTGCCTTCTCACCGGTCGGCGGGGTGCTGGCCAGCGCCGGATCGGACGGGCCAGTCTTCCTGTGGGACGTCTCCGCCCGGCAACCGCAATCGCTATGCGCTCCGCTGTACGGGCACACAGGCCGCGTCTGGACGTTGACGTTCTCACCAGACGGGCGCCTACTCGCCAGCGGGGGTGAGGACGGCACCGTGCGGTTGTGGGCGGTTGACCCGGCCCGGTCGCCGCGGGCGGAAGGCCCACCAATCGACTGTCTCGCCGGAGTGCGCGCGATCGCGTTCACCCCAGACAGGCGGCTCCTCACAGCCACCGACCTGCCAGGCAGCACGGCGCCGGACGGGCCGGCCATCAGCCTGTGGGATCTGACCACACGCAGGGCGCTCGCGCACGAGCCGGCGCCCACCGGGCCGGACCGCCCGGTCTGGTCGGTGGCGTTCAGCTCAGATTGCCGGCTGGTCGCGACCGGCGCTGGCCGGGTCTGGAAGAAGAACAGACGCAGCGAGGTGCGTCTGTTCAGCCTCGACCCCGGCCCGGCCCGGTCGGGCGCGCTCCCGCCGTTGCGACCTCGCCTGGTCGGCGAAGCCTCACCAAGTAACCCCCGCGGCGTGACCGCGCTGGCGTTCTCCCCTGACGGACGGCGGCTCGCCGGCGGCTGCGCCGACACGGCCGTGCGAGTGTGGAACGTGACCAACCCGAGCTCCGTCCGCTCCGACCCCGCGCCGCTGCGCGGCCATGCCGGGTGGGTGAAGGCGGTGGCTTTCTCCCCCGACGGACGCACGCTGGCAAGCGGCGGCGACGACGGCACGCTGCGGCTGTGGAACCTGCCGGTGCTGTGAGCCGGCCCGACGCCACCTTGTCGCCGCCGGCCGGAGGCAACAGGCATCCCCATGCAGGTACCGTCCCGCCTCGACCTCGGTGACGTGTGGGTGCCCGAAACTCGTCCGTAGGATCTGACCAGGGCTTCTGTCTCAGCCGGTGATCGATAGGCCTTCCGTCGAAGGCGATCGGACACCTGTACCTCTGCCTGTCGTCCAGCCGTGCTCTGCCGGCCATCAGGTGCTGTTGACCGGGACACCACCGTGTGGATGATTCTGGCCATGGCGGTTCGGCTGATCTACCTCGTCTTCTGTCGGCTGGTGGGCTGGCTGGGGTTGGTGGCCCGCAGCTCGGCGACGAAAGACGCCGAGATCCTTGTGCTCCGCCACGAACTCACCG
Organism: Parafrankia sp. Ea1.12; assembly: GCF_900465275.1. Taxonomy (NCBI): domain Bacteria; kingdom Bacillati; phylum Actinomycetota; class Actinomycetes; order Frankiales; family Frankiaceae; genus Parafrankia; species Parafrankia sp. Ea1.12. Next base: position 3,824 of record NZ_UBIZ01000421.1, read on the forward strand.
TGCTACGCCGCCAGGTGTCCCGGCCCCGGTTCTGCTGGGCCGGCCCTCCACCCCAACGGAGATCCGCCAGCTGATCCTCCGCCTCGCCAAGAAGAACCCCGCTGGGGCTACCACCGCATCCACCGCGAACTCGTCCAACCCGGCTATCAGGTAGGCGCCAGTACCGTCTGGACGATCCTGCGCTCCGCCCACGTCGATCCCGCACCCCGCCGCTCCGGCCCCACCTGGCGACAGTTCCTGCACACCCAAGCCCACGCCCATCCTCGCCTGTGACTTCTTCACCGTCGACACCGTCTGTGCTGAGCAAGCTGTACGCGCTGTTCTTCATCGAAGTCGAACCCCGCCGGGTGCATCTCGCCGGTGTGACCCGCCACCCGACGAACAGCCGGGCCACCCCAGCAAACCCGTAACCTGCCCATAGCTCTGGGTGAGCGGGCGAGACGGTTCCGGTTCCTCATCCGTGACCGCGACACGACGTTCACCGCCGTCTTCGACACCGTCTTCACCACCGACAACATCGATATCGTGCGGACACCCGTACGGACCCCGGTCGCGAACGCTTTCGCGGAACGCCGGGTCGGTACCGTCCGCC
>NZ_UBIZ01000513.1:0-1521 GCF_900465275.1 Parafrankia sp. Ea1.12
GCGCGTCCGGCACGCACGGCAAGCCACGGCGGCGCGGCAGCCGACCCTCACCGGTAGCACCTACCGGCCACCATCTCGATGTTGAGGCTGGAAAAATCTAAATATATAACTTAGGGTTCTCGCCCAGACAGCGGGTCCCCGGGGTGAGCCTGCCGGCCGACGGCCGCACTCGCGTGACACCGAGCCGGGCGAGCGCGGCCGCCCCCGCACGATCCGCCGGCCCTGACACCGGCGACGTCTCAGCGCGGCCGACAGCCGCCCATCACGCAGGGACAGATCATGGAACAGAGCACGCGGGCAGGCAGCTTACGTAGACGGTCGCGGATGCGCGGGCCACGACCGCGGGTACGCCGGCTGGTGGCGACAGCCCTCACCGCACTGGCCCTCACCGCGCTGGCGCTCACCGGCGCGGCGTGCGGCGGAAACGACTCCGACCCGGGGCCGGATCACGAGAGCGGTGTCGACCTCGCGCTGCTCGGCCCGAGCCGACCGGCCGACGGCCCACCGGTCAAGGTCGGCTTCGTCAGCGACGGCAGCACCCCGGCCTTCGACAACACCATCCAGATCCACGCCGCCGTCGCGATGACAAAGTTCCTCAACGAGCACGCCGGCGGCATCGGCGGCCACCCGATCGAACTCGTGACCTGCGAGACCGCAGCCGACCCGGGCCGAGCAGCCGACTGCGCGACCGAGTTCATCCAGGCCGACGTGGCCATCACCGTCGCAGGCGAGTCCACCGCCATGGGACCGGTATGGAAACCACTCCACGACACCGGGATCCCGATCTTCGTGTACGCCACCACCGAACAGTCGGTCATCCTCGACCGGGACTCCACCTTCGCACTGGCAGACCAGATCGCGGGCCTGGCCGGCATGCCGATCACCGTCGCCAAGGAGAACCACGTCCCCAAAGTGACCGTCGTCGGCATCGACGTACCCGTGGTCACCGGGTTCTACGACGCCGTCGGCGACCAGCTCTTCGGCGACGCCGGCCTCGACCTGGACGTGGTCGCCATCCCCCCCGACCAGGCCGACATGACCCCACAAATGGAACGGATCACCGCCGGCGGACCCACCGAAGTACACATCATCGGCGGCGACGCCTTCTGCATCTCCGCGTTCCGGGGCCTGCGAGCGGCGAACTTCGACGGACCCGTCAGCGTCGTCAACCAGTGCGTCTCCGACACCTCCAAGACCGCACTCGGCGACACCCTGGAAGGCGTGTACGCATCAGCACCGTTCGCGATCGACGACCACGACAATCCCGACCTACGCCAGTGGGAGGCGATCGTGCACACCTACGACGACAACGACATCGACCTGAGCAACTCGATGAGCTCCACCATCTACGTCACCATGACAGCCCTGAGCCGGGCACTCGACGGCCTCACCGGGAACATCACCCCCACCCGACTCATCGAGAAGATCCGCTCAGCACCCGAACTGCCACTACCCGCAGCCCCCGGCCTGACCTTCCACTGCAACGGCACAACCAACCCACTCGTACCCGCCGCCTGCACC
>NZ_UBIZ01000419.1:0-17055 GCF_900465275.1 Parafrankia sp. Ea1.12
GAGCCGCACCGGTCCGGCGGGGGCGAGGGTAGCGGGACGACGGGCGGCCAGCGCGGCGCGAACGGTCTCGGTCAGGCTCGTGGGGGTGAACGGCTTGGGCAGGTAGGCCACGCCGAGGTCACCACCGCCGTCGGCGAGCATCCCGCGGCTGTAGGCGGAGGTGAAGACGACGGGCAGGCCCGGGAACATCCGGGTCAGTTCCTCTGCGAGCTGACGGCCGTTGCGGCCGGGCATGATCACGTCCGTGACGAGTAGATCGACGGAGGTCAGCCGGCGGGCGAGCGTCCGTGCCGCTCGGCCGTCGGCCGCGCACACCACCCGGTAGCCGGCACCGCGCAGCACCCGCTCGGCCAGGCGGCGGACGGCGTCGTCGTCCTCGGCGAGCAGGATGGTCGTGCAACTCCAGGCGTGCCGGGCGGCGTCTGGCCGGTACCGGTCGTTCGGCGCGGCTGATCGCTCCGGCGCACCTACCGGGGCGGGGCGGTTCGTCCTGACCGCGCCGCGCGGCCAGCCGCTCAGGTCGGCGCCGGTGTCGCCCCGGGCGTGATCCTCGACCGCTCCGCCGGCTGTCGTGGCGACAGCGCCGGCCGACGGGAGACCGGGCCCGTGTCGGCCGGGGTCGCGGAGACCGACTGCGGTGATGCCGGGGGCGGTGATGCCGGGTCCGGCGAGGCCAGATTCGGCGAGGCCAGGTGCGGCGGCGCCGGGTCCGGTGAACGGGGCGTCGTTGAGCGCGGGTTCGGTAAGCGCGGGTTCGGCGAGCGCGGGTTCGGTGAGAGTGGGTTCGACGAACGCGGGAAGGTCGACCCGGAACGTGGCGCCGAGTCCCGGGACGGAGTCGACCTCGACGGTGCCCTCGGCCTGGCGCACGATCCCGTACACGGTCGCCAGCCCGAGGCCGGTTCCCTTGCCAGGGTCCTTGGTGGTGAAGAAGGGCTCGAAGATGCGCGAGCGGACGTGCTCGGGCATGCCGTGCCCGGTGTCGGCCACGGTCAGCCGCACCAGCCGCCGCGGTGGGACGTCGGGGTGGGACGCGGAGGCGACGTCGTCGACGACCACCCGGATGAACAGCCGCCCGCCGTCGGGCATCGCGTCCCGGCTGTTGACGACCAGGTTGACCAGAACCTGCTCGAGTTTCCCGCGGTCGACGCGCACGATCGCGGGCCGCGCCGAGGGCATCACGACCAGCTCGATGTCCTCGCGGATGAGGCGGCGCAGCATCTCCTCGAGCCCGCGTACCAGGTCGTTGAGGTCGACCGGCCCGGGGCGGACGTCGACTGTGCGCGAGAAGGCGAGGAGCTGGCTCGTCAGGCCGGTGGCGCGCGCGGCCGCGTCCCGTACGGCGGTCAGGTCGCGCTGGACGCCCTCGTCGAGATCGCCGCGCGCCAGCACGAGCGTGGCATAGCCGTCGATGACGGTGAGCAGGTTGTTGAAGTCATGCGCGATGCCGCCGGCGAGCTGGCCGAGGGCGTCGAGCCGCTGGGCCTGACGCAGCTGGGCCTCGATGTTCTTCTGCTCGGTGACGTCGGTGACGATCGCGAGCGTCCCGTCGACGGTGCCGGCCGGCCCGAGCCGGGCGGTGAGCGCGACCTGGGCGCAGACCTTGCGGGCGTCGGAGTGCCGCAGTGCTGTCTCGAGGCGGCGGACGGCGCCGGCCCGCACCGCCTCCAGCGCGGCCGTGATCTCGGCGCGGTCGGTGTCGGACACCAGGTCCGTGAACCGGGTGCCCAGCGGTGTCCCGCCGACGATGGCGGCGAACCGGGCGTTGCGGTAGGTGATGTGCCCGTCCGGGCCGAGCAGGACGACGCCGTCGGCCGTCGTCTCGACGATGCCGCGGTAGCGCTCCTCGCTTTCGCGCAGGGTCTGCTGTGTGGCCTCTCGCAGGCGAAGATCCTCGAAGAGGGCGGTACCGCGAACGAGTGCCGGGAAGCGACTCCGTAGCGTCCAGTACCAGATGCCGACGGTTGCAGTGACGACGTCCCAGGTGGTGGTGAGGAACTGGACGTCGACCAGAGTGCGGCCGGCCGGCCCCGCGGGCCCGCCGCCACCATGCCCGCTGCCGCTGTGCCCACCGTGTGCGGCCGGGCCGGTGGCGTGCGTGAGTTGGAGGATGTGCGAGCCGTGCCCGATCGCGCAGGTGAAGAAGATGGCGGCGGTGGCCAGGCCGAGCGGGTTGTTGCGCCACTGGCCCGACCGCCACAGGCCACGCGCGATCGACAGGCAGATCGCGAGGTAGGCGGCCGTCGTCGCGGCGTTGGCCAGGGCCGCCGTGGCCAAGCCGTTCACGGGCTGTGGTCCGGGCCCAGGGGCGGCCGCGCCGTGGCGGGTGCCCGGCTCTCAGGCGCGTGTACGAGTGTCATCCGAACGTGAATCGTCCGTATGACCTCGTATCTCGCCGCATAAAATGCTATTTGAGTGCTCGAATAGGTACTTCTGGTGACGGACTCCCCCACGGCGCCTCATCTTGCTCCGTTCCGCGGTGGGGTGAAAGGAGAACCCCCGTGGTCCCACGTGTGCCCCTGCGAGACAGTCAGAAGCGCGGGAGGTACGCAGGGGCCACAGCGGTTATCCGGTGCCGGCCCGGCTGAGCGATGTAAAGCGTCCCGTCGGGACCCACGGCGACCTGCTTCGGATCGAGCACGGGCACCTCGCCCGACCGCGCCGCGGCGACGGCGACCCTGCCGTCCGGGTGGATCGCCAGCACCCGGTCCCCGGCGGGATCAGCCAGGTAGACGGTGCCGTCAGGCCCGACCGCGAGCCCAGTCGGGGTGCCCACGTCGGTGCCGGTCGCCGGTGCGCCATCGGCCGCGGGCCGACCGCCGTACGCCGTGCCGGCCATGGTCCCGATGCGTCCCGCGTGGTCGACGCGCCGGATCCGCCGCTGGTCCGGGTCGGCGATGAGCAGGCGCCCCGCGCCGTCCACCGCGAGAGACTGTGGACGTCCGATCGCGGCCCGCGTGGCCGGCCCGCCGTCGCCGGAGTAACCCGGTTCGGCGGTGCCGGCGATCACCCGTGCCGTCTCACCCGGCCCGAGCCGCCAGACCCGGTGGCTGTCGGTGTCCGCGACGAGGAGGACGCCGCCGGGGCCGGTCGTCACCGCGCGTGGCCGGCGCAGCGCTGCGGGCGTCGGCACGGTGGTGATCGTCCCGTCCGGGTCGACCCGGCGGATGCGGTCGTTGAAGCAGTCCGCGATCAGCAGGGCGCCGTCCTCGGTCACCGCGAGGCCGGCTGGATTGTCCAGCTCCGCGGCGGTGGCGGGGCCGCCGTCCCCGGCCCGCCCGGCCTTGCCCGTCCCGGCCACCACGGTCTGGGACGCCGTTACCTGGAACGCCGTCACCCGGGATGCTGTCGGCCGGGGGGTTCCGCCTTTGGTCGTGCCGGGTGCGGCGTCCGCGGCGTCGACGCGCAGGACCCGGTGCGCCAGCGGTTGTGAGACGTACAGTGCGCCGTCCGGGGCGACCGCCAGCGCGAACGGGCTCTCCACTCGCAGGTGCACGACGGCGCGGCCCGCCGGGGCGGGACGGCCGTCCCGCCCCGGCGGGCCGGTCGCGGGTTGCTCGTCACGGGGCGAGCGCCGTCCCGCCCACCGCCGCAGCAGGCCTTGGCGCCGGGTGAGGGGTGAGTCCGCGGTGCTGGTTTCCCGGCCCGCCGTGGTGTCCCGGCCCCTGGGTAGAAGGATGGGGCCCTCGGTGGGGGCGGTTGCGTCGGCGGGTGCGACGGTGTCGGCGGGTGCGACGGTGTCGGGTCCGGCCTGTGCTGACGCCGGTCCAGCGTGTGCTGACGCCGGTCCAGCGTGCGCTGACGCCGGTCCGGCGTGCGCTGACGCGGGTCCGGCCTGAGTCGACGCGGTCGCGGCGATGAGGACGACGTCCGGCAGATGGACCGGGACGGGGCAGGCCGACAGCCAGCCGGGGCCGAAATCCCGCGCGGCCGCGGCGGCGAGCTCGAGCGCGAAGTCGAGCGCGCTCTGCTGGCGTCGCGCCGGGTCGGGGTCGAGCGCCCGTACCACGACCCCGCCGATCGCCGGCGGCGTCGATCCGGGTGGCGGCGGCCGGAAGCCGCGCAGGTGCTGCTCCGCGAGCTCTACGGGGGAGAGCCGGCGGGAGAACGGTGTCTGCCCCGACAGCAGCTCGTAGAGGACCGTCCCGAGCGCGTACAGGTCGGTCGCCGGCCGCAGCGGGGCCCCGGTGAACTGCTCTGGCGCCATGTAGACGGGTGTGCCGACGATCGTGTTGCCGCGGCCCGTCGTCGTCTCGACGATCTTCGCGATGCCGAAGTCCGTGATCTTCAGGGTGTGGTCGGAGGTGAAGAGCACGTTGTCGGGCTTGATGTCGCGGTGGATCACCTGGCTGCGGTGCGCCGCGTCCAGCGCGGTGGCCATCGCCAGGCCGAACGCGACCACCTCCGCCATCGCCAGCCCGCGCGAGGCGCGGGCGCGCAGCGTCCCGCCGGCGCAGAGCTCCATGACGATCATGCAGAGGTCGCGCCGTTCGACGTAGTCGAAGACGCGGACGATGTGCGGATGCGCGAGCCGGGCGAGCAGGCGCGCCTCCGCGGCGAAGACCTCCCGGCCCACCCCGAGCTCCGACTCGGAGTCGGCCATCTCCGGCACCAGGATCTTGATCGCGGCCGGCCGCTCGAGCCGGACGTGCCGGGCGGCGAACACCAGGCCGAACCCGCCCGTCCCGATCAGGTCGCCGACCTCGTAGCCGGGCAGCGCCGCCTCGATGTGCGCGCGGTCGACGATCACATCAGACTGGCCGCCGACGCCGCCGAGGCGGCGGAACAATCACCCACAGACCGGATCGTAGGGCAGATCCGGTAGGAAACGGCGCCACTCCGCGGCCGTGATGCCCACCCCCGCCCGCTCGCAGATCCGGGCCCGCACCCGGTCGACATCAAGGTCCCACACCACCGCGGGCACGGTGAAGATCACACCGACCAGCTTCTTGCCGTCCAGGGTGTAGAGGATCTCCCCGATACCGGCCTCACTGCCGGCCGAGCGCGCGAGCTTCTCGATGAGCGTCGGGGAGTCGCGTTCCGTAACGTCCCAGACCTGCACGGTGTTGTCGTTGCTGCCGGTGGCGAGCTGCGTGCCGTCCGGGCTGAACGCGACGCTGGTCACGGACGTCGAATGGCCCGGCAGGTCCGCGATCTGGCGCGGCGCGTCCAGGCGGGTCACGTCCCACAGCGTCGCGAACGGGTTCGCCCCGCCGGCCGCGAGCGTCCTGCCGTCGGGGGAGAAGCGCACCTCCCAGACCCCGCCCGGGAACTCGGGCAGCTCCGAGACCAGCCGGAGCCGACGCGGGTCCGTCACGTCCCAGAGCTTCACCGAGCGTTCGGCCGCACTCACCAGGATTCGGCCGTCCGGGGAGAAACTCAGGTCACGGACGGACGAGCGGTGCGCGATCAGCGACGCGAGCCGCCGCGGCCGGGAGAGATCGGTGACGTCCCAGGTCTCGACCCTGGCCTGGAACGCCGGTTCCGGCGGGGAGTTCAGCCCGCCGAGCACCAGGGTCCTCCCGTCCGGGCTGAACAACAGCTCCGCGGTGCCCCCGGCCGGCCCCGGCACGTCCGAGATCCGGGACGGCTTCGCGGGGTCGCGGACGTCGTAGAAGACGATGTTCTTGCCCGTGCCCACGGCAAGCACGTTCCCGTCCGGGCTGAAGGCCGACGAGCCCGTCGGGTCGAACTCGTCCACGGTCACGTCGGTGAGCACGTGCAGCCGGCGGGGCGCGTAGGGATCATCGACGTCCCACAGCTCGACCGCCTTGTCGGTGGTGATCGCCACGATGCCGGTGACCGGGTTCACGACGGCGTCCTCCTGCGTGCCGTCGCGCCCGATCAGCGCCGGGCCGGGCATCTCCCAGATCCGCAGCGAGCCGTCCACCGAGACCGACGCGAGCCGGCGGCCGTCCGGGCTGAAGGCCACATCCCAGACCGTGGCGCCCTCGTCGAGGAAGGTCAGGCTGTACTGGTCGACGTCCACATCGAAAATCGGAACTCCGACGTACCGGAACCCGCCCACGCCGACCAGGCCGCTGACCGGGTCCACGGCGAGGCCGGTGATCGGCGCGTCCCCGCTGCCCGCCCGGCCGTCGTACTCCAGACGCGGCAGATCCGGCCCGGAGAACTTGCGGACGTAGCCGCCGTTCCCGGCGGTGTAGACCGTGTGGCCGTCGCCGCCGAAGGTGACCGACCGGATCGGGCCCGCGCCGTCCGCGCTCGGGCCGCCGTCCTCGACGAGCACCTTGAGTGGCCGCGGACCGCTCGGATCATCGACCGACCACAGCAGGGCGGAACCACCCTCGTCCCCGGCGATCAGGAACGCGCCGTCCGGGCTGAACTCCAGCGCCACCACCTGCGCCAGGTGCAGGAAGAGCTGCCCCTCCTTCACCGGGCGCGCCGGATCCGAGAGGTCGTAGATGAACGCCGACTTCCCGTAGCCACCGACGGCGAGACGATCAGACGTCGGGTCGAACGCCAGGCCGTAGACCTCCGAATCCGCCTTCGGCAGGGTCGCCAGCAGACGCGGCCTGGCCCGGTCGGTGATGTCCCACAGCTTGGCCAGCCCGTCAGCGCCGCCGGTCGCCAGCACCGTCCCATCCCGGTTGAAGGCCACCGCCTTCACCGCCCTGCCATGCCCGCCACCACGTTCGTCCGGGATGCGTGCGAGTGGCGTGAGCCGCCGCGGATCGGTCGCGTCCCAGACCGCGGCCGTCCAGTCGTCGCTGCCCGTCGCCAGCAGGCGACCATCCCGGCTGTAGGCCACCGTGCCGACCGACTTGGTGTGCGCCTGGTACCGCGTGGGCACCCCGCTGCCGCCGTTGAACGACGACAGGACGGCCCCGCGTGCCTCCGGCGTGTCCGCCGTGCGCAGCGCGACCAGGCTGAGCTGGGCTGCCAGCGCCGGATTGTCCCGTCGGGCGGCCTCCGCCTGCGTCGCGATCCGCTGCGAGAGCGCCCGGTCCCGAGCCCGCCCCGACGAGGTGCTCTGCTGGAACGTCAGACCCGCCAGCGACGCGGCGACGAGCAGCAGGACGGCCAGCGCCGCCGCGAGCTGGCGCAGCCTACGGGCCCGACGCGCCGCCGCCCGCTGCTGCTCGGCCTCCGCGCGGACACTCTCGTCGAAGAACTGCCTGGTCGTCGCATCGACGTCCAGGTCGTCGTCCATCCAGTCGCGGGCCGCGGCGAGACGCGAACCGGCGAAAAGGTAGGACGGATCCCGCCCGCCCCGCTCCCACACCTCAGCGGCGTCGCGCAGCTGCTGCAACGCCACGGCGCCGGCGCGGTCCATGTCCATCCACTCGCGCAGCCGTGGCCAGGAACGCAGCAACGCCTCGTGCGCGATCTGCAGACCGTCCTGATCCCCGTCGGCATCGGCCTCGACGAGACGCGCGGCTACCAGCGCATCCAGGACGGTCGCCGACTCCGGCCCCGGCACCTCCGCGAGCAGCGTTGCCCGCCGCACCCGCCGCCGGGTGTCCGCGCCGTTCTCACCAAGCCGGATCATGCGCATCAGTAGCGGTCGGACGGCCTGCTGGGCGGCCCCGTCCAGACTCGTGTAGGCCGCCTCGGCGGTCTGGGCGATGGCCCCGGTCAGCCCGCCGACGCGCAGATAATCGGCGACGGTGAGCGCCTCGCCCGCACGGGCGAACCAGGTCGCGCGCAGCGCGTGGGCGAGCAGTGGCAGCGAGCCCGGATCAGCCACGAACCCGGAGCTGAGGTTGGAGACGAGCTCGGGGCTGCGACCGCTGCCGTGGCCGGTGCCCTGGTCGCTTCCGGTGATCCCCGTGCCGGCGGCGGCGCCGAGATCGCGCAGGACGAGCCCGACAAGCCCGGGCTCGACGTCCCCACCTGCGGCACGAGCCGGATTCACCACGATCTCGCGGATGTCGGCGGCCGCCATAGGCCCGACCACCACCTGATTGACCTGCAGGACCTCGACGAGCTCGGGGAAGGAGGCGCACGCCCCGTAGAAGTCCGCCCGCAGGCCGATCACGACGACCGCACTGCCCGCCGCGGTCGCGCACAGGGCCCGGACGAAGGCCTCCCGCTCGGCCTGGTCCGCGCAGAGCGTGAAAACCTCCTCGAACTGGTCGACCGCGATCACCATCCGCGGCTCGCGGGGATCGGCTGGCTCGCGAGGATCGGCTGGCTCGCGAGGGTTGCCTGGCCTGTAGAGCGTGGTGGCGTCGTTTCGTGGGCCGCGGCGGATCGTGGTCTCGCCGTCCTCTGGGGCAGACCGAGGCGTGGCGCGCGCGGCGAGCAGCTCACGGACGATCTCGTTGAGCCGCTCCGGCTCCCGGCGCAGGCTGTCACCCAGCATCCGCGCCATCGTCGGCATCCCGGTCGCCTCGACGACACGCTGGACGAGCGCCTCGAGCGGGTGCTCGCCCGGTGTCATCACCAGCCGTGGCCAGTCACGCGAGCCGGGAAGCGCTCCGCGCGCGAGGGCGGGCAGGAGCCCGGCACGCAGCAGTGACGACTTCCCCGACCCCGAAGCGCCGACGAGCACCAGCGGCCCCACCCTCGACGCCTCCGAGGAAACCCTCGCCACCAGGTCGGCGACCATCCGCTCACGCCCGAAGAACCACTGCTCACTCGACTCGTCGAAGCCGCGCAGCCCCGGGTACGGGCAGGCCGTCGAGTACGCACCGGCCGGCGGGACGCCGGCCGGTGGCTTCGACGGGTATCCGTCGATGATCTGGGTGGGCGCCGCCTGGGACTCGACCAGCGGCGGCGTACGCATCTCCGCCGCGTTCCCGGCCGCCGTCCGAGGGGTCCGCTGGTCCGGCCGGGCCGCGGCGCCCGGCGAACCCTCACCGGAACCGTGCGGTCCGCCGCGCTCCGAACGCTCGGATGTCATGACCTCACCCGTCTCCGGGGCAGTGGGCCGATCGGGCAACCTCACCGATTGTGGTCTATCGCGGACTTTGACCGCACACCAGTCACCTAGACGACAGGGCATCCGCCGCTCGGCCGGAGACCGCCGTCCTTGGACCCGGGCTCGGCCACGGGCGCCTGCTACGCCACCGCGCACACGGGAGCGGGCGTCCACGGGATCAAGGACGCGCTCCGCGGATGATCCGCCATGGTCTTCGACTCCTCGAGACCAGGCCGGACAGGCGCGCCGGCTGGAGTCCGCTGGAGGGAAGGCGCCGCGATGGACCCGTCTGAGGGCGGCCGCGAGCGGCCTCGCCCGGGGCCCTGTGCGTACCGAGGATCATGGCGGGCCGATCGATCATGTATCGAGGAAAACTTCCTGCCCCCCACAGCCCGGATGGGTCGCATCGTCCTGTAGCATGACCTCCAGTTCCTGAGTAGCCGGGCACGACCAGCCGGCTTGGTCCACTGCGAGTAGCACGACCACTCAGGATGGCCAGAGCGACAACTGAAGATAGACACATGGTCCCGTGGTGAAGTCTGGAGTTCACGCCGCCCTGTCAAGGCGGAGGTCGCGGGTTCGAATCCCGTCGGGACCGCGTTATCGGCAACACAGAGCAAGATATGGGCAGGTAGCTCAGTCGGTACGAGCGTCCGCCTGAAAAGCGGAAGGTCGGCGGTTCGACCCCGCCCCTGCCCACTCGCCCCATCTGACCAGCGGAAACGTCGACAGGCCGGTTCAACCGTCCGTCGCACACCGTTGGAACAGAGGAAAACTTTCGATGACGGCTTCCCGGCCCCGGCAGCCCAAATCCTTGATCGCTGGCCCGTTCCAGCCGGTGATCAACTCCTTCCGGCTGCACCTGAGCGCCGAAGGCAAGTCCCCCAAGACCATCCGGACCTACGTCGAGGCCGCGCAGTGGTTCGCCGCCGCGCACCTGCTCGCGCACACCGGCCACACCGACTGGTCGGACGTGACCGCGGACGACGTCCGCGCGTGGCTCGTCTACCTTCTTGACCAGTACTCGGACAGCTACGCCAACAACCAGTACCGGGCGCTGCAGCAGTTCTTCAAGTGGTACGCGGACGAGGAAGAGGTCGGCAACCCGATGGGCCGGCTCAAGCCGCCCAAGGTCGCCGAGAAGATCGTTCCCGTCTTCACCGAGGAGGAGCTGAACCTCCTGTCGAAGACGTGCAAGGGCAAGACGTTCGTCGACCGCCGTGACCAGGCGATCATCGAACTGTTCAAGGCCACCGGCATCCGGCTCGGGGAGATGGCCGGCATCTGCTACGACCCGGAGCACCCCGAGCGCGGTGACATCGACCTGGAACGCCGCGAGCTGCGCGTCACGGGCAAGGGCCGCAAGGAACGGATGGTCAAGTTCGGCTACAACGCCGCGCGGGCCGTCGACCGGTACCTCCGGCTACGCGGCAAGCACAGCTACGCGCACAGCCCGAAGCTGTGGCTCGGGATCAACAACCGCCAGCCCATGACCGCGAACGGCATCTACCAGATGATCTCCCGGCGCGGCGACGAAGCCGGCGTGGTGGTCCACCCGCACAAGTTCCGTCACCACTTCTCACACTCGTGGCTCGACAAGGGCGGCAACGAGGGTGACCTGATGGAACTGAACGGCTGGACCTCGCCGCAGATGCTCCGCCGCTACGGCGCCAGCGCCCGCAACGTGCGGGCCCGGCGCACCTACGATCGGATCATGAACGGCGAGTAGAGCAACGCTGCAACGAGGGCGGGCTGGCGGGATCAGGATCCCGCCAGCCCGCCCTCGTATTTCCGAGCCCCGATGCCACCTCTGTCCCGTAACCGGGCAGTGGGGCCCGTTGCGCTGGCTTTCGGGGAGTGCCGACTGCGGCATCCAGAACGATCAGTAGTCCAAGCCGGAATGGGAAACTATCCCTTGACCACCCTGCACGCTACGTGATCCAATGACCGCGCTGGGTCGTCTACGTGAAGGTTGGCCTTACGTGTCTCAGTCGGACCTGCGCGCGCTCTTCCGATCCAATGATCGCGAGCTGAAGGCGGTCGATTTCTTCGCAGACCGCCAAGACGAGTGGGCGACTGCGGCCGCGAGTCTCATCCGTCACACGCAGCGGACGCGCGACCCCTCATTCGACGTAGAGGATCTCGAAAGTCCTCGACGTAACGTTCTCGTCTTCTACGGCGTCGGCGGAATTGGGAAATCCACGTTATCGCGCGGCCTGGCCGAACATCTGACCACGGGCGACCCCCAGAGAAGTGATTGGCCGCCCCTGGCGCAGGAAGTGGGCAAGGTAATCCCAGTCCGTGTCGACCTGTCGCGGGCGGTGGGAAGCGACTTCGAATCTTTGATACTCGCACTTCGGCTTGCCGTCGCCGAAATCGGGCGGCCCATGCCGGCATTCGACATCGCATTTCAGCGTTACTGGAGTCAGAATCATCCAGGCGAGTCGCTTGACGAGTATATGCGGCTCCGAACGTGGTTCAACAAATTTCCGGGCGCCAGATCGCTGCCTGACCAGATGCAGTCGGCCCTGGCAGATGTCGCGCAAGCCGTAGCATTTCCGGGAACAGTCGGGGCTCTGGCCGGCCAAGGGCTGATGTCGGTCGTCCGGGGGCTGCGAGAGCACCGGAACCAGCTTCGCACCCTTGCAAAATGTAGAAGGTTGGCTGATCTCCTCGAAGCCGAACCGGACCTAGAGGCACTGAGCTACTATTCTCACCTACTCGCTTGGGATCTTAGTCAGCTCCCCGAGAAGAGGGCAGTAACCCTCGCCGTACTATTGGACACTTTTGAAGACGTAGGAGATCGCGTCCATCGTGATCTCGAACGGCTGATCCAGCGCATGGCATGGCTGATGCCGAATGCGCTCTTCATCGTGACGGGCCGCAACAGGCTTGAGTGGGCCGAAGGGAAGCTCGAAGGGCAGCTGGACTGGGCGGGTCGAGACTTCTGGCCTCTACTGGTCGGTGGGGCGACGGACGAGCCACGTCAACACATCGTCGGGTACCTATCTGCCGACGACTGTGAGGCTTATCTTTCCGAACGCCTTACCGTGAACGATCAACCTCTGATCGACGAGGCGACAAGGACTCTGATCACCCGTAACTCCCGTGGCCTTCCTCTGTACCTCGATCTTGCGGTCATGCGTTTCCTTGACCTCTACAGAAGGCATGGCCGAATCCCGACCTCCCACGAGTTCAACCTGGACTTCCCGGCCCTGGCTGCTCGCACCTTCCGTGACCTCACACCAGAGGTTCGACGGGCTCTTCGGGCGGTGAGTCTCCTCGGCTCCTTCTCCGTGGAGCTAGCCTCCGCTACGGCCGGGCTGGACCACGATGCCCCCGTTCTGGAACTGATCGAGCGCCCGTTCATCGACGAAGATCGGGAAACTCTCTGGCCTTATCGCTTGCATGACCTTATCCGAGAAGCAGTGCGAGAAGCAGACTCAATCAGCGAGGACAGGTGGAGCCCAGCCGACTGGAAACGTGCCGCCACTCGCGCATTCGAGGCCTATGGAGGCGAGGCGGCCGGAAATCGCAGCCAGCTGGTCGCCGCACTGCGGCAGGGAATGATACTTGCCCGCGATTACGCGTTGGATCTTGGCTGGCTGGAAGAGGCGGCATTCCGGTACGTCAACGACTTTGTCTGGGAACCTATCGATCTACCAGATAGACCCGAGAATCGGGGCCGCGCGCAAGATGAGATAAGTAGCGCCCCAGAGGCTCTCGCCATAGCGTTGACCGCAATCGCGCAGCGGCAGAATCGGCACCGCGGCCAGACCGTCGAGCAGCTTCGTAATGTTCTGGAATCGGGTCAGCTACCAGAATCTCTCCTGGAACTCCCGATATATTTCCTGGCAGAATGTGAGCGTGATCTCGGGAACCTGCGGCAGTCCATGGAGGGTATGCAGCAGGTAGCTAATTCCGGTGGACGGCTTGCCTCAACAGCGGCCCGCGGTCTCGTGCATCTCGCCCGGAGAATCGGGCACTTTCATGAGGTCCTGTCTGCGGCCGAGAGGCTTGGGCTGGAAGGCCGACGAGACCGCGTACTTGGCGATCTCTGGTGGACCCAGGGAAACATCACCCTCGCTTGCTCCTCGTATGCCGCCAGTCGCGACGAAGCGATACGACTTGGACAGCCAGGAGAGGCTGCCCTCTCGCAGGCCTGCGTAGCCTTCGCTGCCGGCTTTCAAGACAGGGCCCGTGCTACCGAACAAATAGCGCGTGCCGATGCGCTGCTGGCCGGCGTTTCTCTTCGGTGGGCCGAAATCCACACCCGCGCCGCGGAACTTCTGCGGGATGCTGGAATTGCGGCCGATCTGCCGGATCGCGCCGACGCACTAGCAGAAACAGCCCGCGAATCGGGTCTAACATCCTCCGTTGCCTACATCCGCTTTGCGGCATGCCTTCATGCCGTGGTGCTTGACGCACCAGATCTGCTGGCCGACGCGAGAGCACAGCTTCGCACATGCATCCGAGGCAAAGAATTTGCCTACCTCGCAGAGCTGACCTACCTGGCAGCAGGGCACGAACCCCCCTCGGAGCTACCTCTGGCACAGTGGCTAGACGGGTCGGAACAAGTCCGCGTCCGTTGGAGAGCGATCGTCGAAGACCGACGACGAGAAGCTGCGGTGCGACGAGAGGAATGACAGCATATGGCAAGCTATACCACGGCTGACCAGATCGACCTGGCTACGGTAGCGGACCGATATGCACTCGAAGGTACGCGGCTAACGCCGTTGCCGGGCGGTGCGGCGAACTCTAGTTTTCACCTTTGGTCGGCCGGCGGCGAGTATGTCCTGACTATCCTCGACAATCACGATCTCTCGAGTGCCAGACGCCTCGCGGTGCACACGCAGGCCGTATTTGGACTGGGCATTCGAACCACGGAGATCCTTCCCTCTGTTGATGGTGATCTGGTCACCAAGCTTGGCGATCGACCTGTTATCTTGAAGCGGTGGATAGCCGGGGAAGTGTTGGATCCTCTTCCGGTTTCGCTCCTGCCTGTGGCGGGACGCACTCTCGCTCATATTCATCAGCTGGAACCCCATACGCCCGGACTGAATGACGTTCCACGCGGTACCCGCAGACTATCGGATGAGCAGGAAGCTGTTATCTCCCAGTTCGTCGACGAGGAGTTCGGCTCCTGGCTTGCAGAGCAGTTGAAGCGGGTTCACGTCGCGGAAGCGAACCGCGAACACGCCAAGAGCATCGTTCATGGGGACCTTTTTGCGGACAATATTATTGTGACCGGAGACGGTGAGATAGCCGTACTAGACTGGGAGACCGTATCTCTGGATGATCCTCTTCTGGACCTAGGAATGGCGATCGTCGGACTTGGACAAGAAAGCGGTCTCCTGGCTCCAGAACGTATGGACGCCCTGGTCGCAGGCTACCGGGAGGTGGCGATACTCGACGAAACGGAGCTCGGCGCGCTACCGGTGCAGATCATCAGTGCGGCGGTGATTATTGCCTATCATCGATATCTTCGTCATAACATTCGCTTTCCCAATCCAGATAAAAATAAAATCCACCTGGAGATGGTCGAGTTCGTAAATTCGGTAGAAGAGAATTTCCCCCTGCCTGCGTAGGAACGATCCAAGTTCGAGTGTAGATCGCAGTGGTGGCGGGTCGATTCGCGTTCACATTCGGATTGTCCAGCCTGGCGCCCGATTGATGGATCGGTAAGAATTTCATATTTGTGGCGCTGGTTCTGTTTCGTGTCCGTATTTCGACGCTGGAGAAAATCGGCGGGGACGAGTTACCCTGCGATACCTGTGGGCAGGGCGGGCGTCCTACTAAAGGCGACTGATAGATGGCTTCGGGGCCGCGGAGATGCTTGACCTGCGCGGCCCCGATCCTGTTCGCCTTACCGTCGGGGTTAGCCGGTGATCGCGATCTCGAAGGCGATGTCGAGGATCATGGCGCCTTCCTGGTGGGGCCGGCGGAAGGCGCCGGGGGTGATGCCCATGTGGCCGGCGGCGTGTTCGCGGCGGTGGTCGACGCTGGTGCGTCGGGTGCCGGCCGCGAGGCCGAACAGGACCTGCATGGCGGTCTTGGCGGGATCGTCGAGCGCGGTGTCGATGGCCTTCCTGATGATCTGCTCCGAGTGTGCTGCCCTGTCTTTCGGGCTGGTGCCGTCCGGGGGGACGAGGAGGTCAACCAGGGCAGGGAGGTGCTGCGCGAGTTCGGCGCCGCGGGCTCCGCGGCGTCGGGCCTTGCGCAGGAGCGTCTCTACCGTGTCGATGTCCGGCCTGCGGGTGGTGGACATATCGGGTCCGGCAGGGGCCTTCGTCGGCCCCCGCTTCCCCCGCCGTAGACCTCCTTTCCGGTCTGGGGTTGCCCTGGTGCGGGGAGTAACGGACAACGCGGATGACTATGCCACCTTTGCCGCATGATCGCCATGTTTGCGTCCACTAGCCTCGGACAGCGGTCGTTCACGGGCGCTGGCGGCATCCTCTAGCTGTTTGCTGCCTGACTAGCGCCCCGACCGTCCGGAAGACGAGCCCCACCGGGGTGCGCTCGGCCTGGTGGCCGCGGCCGGTGTGACCTCGGCGGTGTCCGGCTGCGTAACCGGCCTCATGCCCTGTCTGATGCCCGATGCGCTGCCCGCTTCCGTGGCCTATTCGCTGCCCGTTTCCGTGCCCTAATTCTTGGCCGGTTTCGTGGGCGGTTTTCTGCCATATGAACTTCGGATACTGGAAACCAGCGGCGGCAAAGCGCCCCGCCTTCCTGGGGCCAGACGAGACCCGGGAATGGTGGCCGGGGAGAGCTGTTCCCGGCGGGATGGCAGGTGTGTGATGGCACGGTACTACATCGTTCGCCGATCGCTGCTGGGAACCGTGATCCGATGGTTCTTCGGCTTCACCGTGCTGGCCGTGTGCGCGACGGCGGTGCAGTGGGCGGTGACGAGTATGGCGCCCGCGATGCTGGCCGCGTTCGTGGTGTTCGCGCTGGGGCTGGCCGTCTTCTGGATGATCGGCCGGGGTCGGGAATGAGTCGACGCAGAGTGGCTGTGGTCTGCGTGGCCGTGGTGGTGTGGGTGTATTGCTGGTTCGCGGTCGGTGTCGGGATCGGACTTCTGTTCCCACCCTCGGAAACCGCACCGCCGATACAGCAGCCGCCGGTGACTGGCGAGCCGTGAAAACCCCCGACCCGCGCGGGTGCGCTCCGCCGCATCTTTGTCGAGAACACGCACCTGTCGAGGTCTTCCGTTCCTGCCGTGGGCAGGAGTCTCACCCGCACTGACGATTCAAGGAGGAGAACGTATGTCCACCCCCATCACCCCCGAGCACGGTCCGGCGGATGGCGGCTTCGGGTCGTTGACCCTGGATGACCTGGCCAACAGGGCGGAAAAGGCACACGCCGAGCACCTGCAGGGCTACACGGCCAGCACGGTGCTGCACCGCCTCTACATGGCCGAGGCCTTCGGGAACGAGGAACTGCGGGCTGCGCTGGACCTGCTCTTCTCGCGGCTGGACATGACGCGGGTGCGGACGCGGGAGGCGTGGCGGCAGGCGTACAACGCCTGGGCCATTCCCGCCGGTGTCGACCCGGTGCCCGCGGACCCGACCGTGGTGGACGGCGAGGTTATCGCGACAGTCGACGAGCCCGACGACTTCCCGTCCGACAGCGACCCGTCCGATCTGAACGCCTAATTCCGCCCGCACAGAGGAAAGGAAATCCCGCCCCCATGATGAGTATCTCGATCATTGTGCTGTTGTCGTTCGCGGTGGTGGTCCTGGTCCGTTCCTACCGGCTCAGCCTGGGCTCGGCGTTGCTGTGCATCGTGCTCGGCTTCTACCTCGCCGCGTCCGGGCTGGCCCCGATGATCCAGCAGATCATCAACCAGGTGATCGGCGTCATCTCCTCCATCGGCGTGTAACCGAAAGGAACCCGATCCGATGATGACGCTTTTCCTCGTCCTGACGCTCGCGGCGCTGGTGCTCGCGAACGGAAGTCTGCTGGTGGTGTTGCTGGTCCGGCTCGCCGAGGAACACCGCGACATCGGCGACGCCCGCCGCCTGCAGGACATGCAACGCATCCACGGCCGGATTCCGCCGGCTCGTTGAGTTCGCCCCGGGGCGCGGCTCCTGACCGCCAAGACAGACACCGCGCCCCGGGCTCCCCACCCACAGGAAGGGAACCCCCATCATGTCCGACCACAGCCC
>NZ_UBIZ01000418.1:0-30615 GCF_900465275.1 Parafrankia sp. Ea1.12
GTCGGCGCCGACCCCGACCCCGACCCCGGCCCCGGCGACCGCGCCGGCGCCCGGCACGACCGGCGGCGCCGGGCGGGCCGCCGCTGGCAGCGCGGACAGCACCCGGGCGGCGCTGCGGGCGGCGCTCGACGGCACTGCCCTCACCTTCCCGGTGGGTGACACCGTCCTCGGCGCCTCGACGCGCTCCGGTCTGGACAAGGTGGCCCGCGCGTTGCTGCCCGGTGACCTGACGGTGATCGTCGGCGGGCACACCGACAGCACCGGTCCGCGGGCCCTCAACCAGGCGCTCTCGATCGACCGGGCCCGCGTCGCGCGCGAGTACCTGGTGATGCGGGGGGTTCCCGCGGAGCGGATCCGTGCGGCCGGCTTCGGCCCGGATCAGCCGATCGCGGACAACGCGAGCACGTCCGGCCGCGCGGCGAACCGCCGGGTCGACGTGACACCGGTCGCCGACTGATTCCTCCGAGCACCGAGCACCGAACACCGAGGACGTCCGAGCCCGCGTCTGGCGAACGTCCGCAACCGCTGTCCACCGGAGGTCCGGTAGGTGTCCAGCGGAGGTCCTGCGAGCGTCCGCCGGGGCTCCGGCGAGCGCCCGGTGACGAACAAAGTTGGACGTATCGCCTCATACCGGGACGTCGACTGTTCGTGAACCGATGCCGTCCCGGCGGGTTGGTGGGCCCGGGCGTGGTAGGTAGTGCCGTATGGGCGACTCAAGTATGGGGCTACACGAGCCGGCGGACGCGCTCACGCCCGGCGTCGTCGATCGCCACCGGGCGATCACGTCGCTGATGGAAGAGCTGGAAGCGGTCGACTGGTACGACCAACGGGTGCAGGCGGCCACGGATCCGGAGCTGGCCGCGGTGCTGGCGCACAACCGGGACGAGGAGAAGGAACACGCGGCGATGACGCTGGAGTGGCTGCGTCGCCGCGACCCCGTCCTCGATTCGCAGCTGCGCACGTATCTGTTCACCTCGGTCCCGGTCACGGAGGTCGAGGAAGAGGCGATGAGCGACGAGGGACCCGACGGCGACGCGGCCGCGCGCGCCACGGAGCCGGCGGACGGCTCGCTGGGGATCGGTAGCCTGAAAGGTGTGAGCGAGTGAACCATCTTCTGCGTGGGCATGCGCCCCTGAGCGAGGAAGCCTGGAAGGCCGTCGACGAGGAGGCCCGTTCCCGCCTCACGACCAACCTCGCCGCCCGCAAGCTCATCGACTTCGCCGGACCGCACGGGTGGGCGTACTCGGCCACGCCGATCGGCCGGGTGACGGCGCTGCAGGCGCCGCCGGGGGAGGGCGTGCGTGCCCGGCTGCGCCGGGTCCTGCCCGTGATGGAGCTGCGGGCGGCGTTCTCCATCGACCGCGGCGAGCTGGACGCGATCGACCGCGGCGCGGACGACATCGACCTGTCGGCGCTGGAGGAGGCGGCCCGCCGGGTCGCCACGACCGAGAACTCCGTCGTCTTCCACGGCTACGCCGAGGCGGGGATCATCGGCATCACCGAGGCGTCGTCCCACCCGGTGCTTGAGCTGGGGGCCGACACCGACAGCTACCCGCGCACGGTCGCCAAGGCGGTCGCCCTGCTGCGCCGGGCGGGTATCGGTGGGCCGTACGGGCTGGCCATCGACCCGGACGGCTACACCGCGATCCTGGAGGCCACCGAGCACGGCGGCTATCTGCTGCTCAACCATCTCAAGCAGATCCTCGACGGCCCTGTGGTGCGGGCTCCGGGGGTGCGCGGCGCGGTGGTGCTGAGCCAGCGGGGCGGTGACTTCATCCTCGAGTCGGGCCAGGACCTCTCCGTCGGCTACTCCTCGCACACCGCCGAGGAGGTCGAGCTGTACCTGGAGCAGAGCTTCAGCTTCCGGGTCACCGAGCCCGACGCGGCGGTCGCGCTGGTGTCGAGCACGGACCGTCCGGCCAGCCAGGCCTGAGTCGCCAGGCCTCGACGGTGGCCGCTGGTTGTGCGCAGCGTTCGCGTGATGGCGAATCGCGTGCCCGGCGGTCACTGTCGGTCCCGGTTGCTAGCGGTAGGTGTGTGAAGTAGGTAAGGCTCTCTTGCGTCCGGTGCCCGTTCCGTGGCACTCTATCGATAAGGGAAGCCTTAGCTAAGCCTGATCCTTGGCGCGACGGAGTTTCCCGGAACGGCGAAGAAACGTTTGCCGGCGGCTCCGACGCCGGCCAGTCCGGGCGTGGTGAGGTGCGGTGCTGGTCTGCTCATGCTTTGCTGTCTCCGACCGGACGCTACGGAGCGTCATCGCGGCGGGCGCCTATGACGCTGACGAGATCGGTGCGAGGTGCGACGCCGGCACGGGATGCGGCGGATGTCTCGAGGAGATCGACGAGCTGCTCGACGAGGCGATGCCGCGTCGGCGGTGTCCGGTTGCCAGATCAGCCTAGTGACCCACCGGGGCCTCCTGGGATGTGATCTCGGTGGCCCGGAGTGGATCTCCGCCGCCGGCCGCAGGGCCTCCCGCACCACTCGCGAGCTTGCGTCGCGGAGTGGTCGGGTTCGTCTGCCGCGCCGGTGACGACATCGCTGCCGGACGTCGGCCGAGTCGTCCCGGGGGCGGCTCCGGGCGACCCTCGCGGAGGTAACCGGCGGTGCGTGGCGACGAACAGATCGTCGAGAGCCTGAACGCTGTTCTGACGAACGAGCTGACCGCGATCAACCAGTACTTTCTGCATTCGAGAATGCAGCGTAACTGGGGATATCGGTATATATCAGAGCATTACTACCACGAGTCGATCGATGAGATGAAGCATGCGGACAAGCTCATCCACCGCGTGCTCTACCTGGGCGGACTGCCCAATCTCCAGCGGCTGCACACGCTGCGTATTGGTGAGACCGTGCCCGAGCAGCTGGGGCTCGACCGCACCCACGAGACGAACGCGGTCGACACGCTGCGCGAGGCGATCGTGCTGAGCCGCACGAAGAACGACATCGGCTCGGCCGTGCTCCTGGAAGAGATCCTCACCTCCGAAGAGGAGCACATCGACTGGCTCGACTCCCAGCTTGAGCTCATTTCCCAGCTCGGCGCGACCGAGTACCTCTCCCAGCAGATCCGCGAGGACTGAGCCGGGCCGGACGGTGACGGACAGGAGGCGGGGCGCGGCGTACGGCCGATGAACGGTACGCCACAATGCCCCGGACCACACCTGTGTGCGTCCGTGGGGGCGGCCGCGCGGGTAGGCCACCTGCATCGAGGACGGCGAGATGAGCGACAAGGGTGGAGCCCAGCCGACGGAGACCGACGAGTCTCACGCCGTGCCCGGCCCCCGGGACGACGACCACTCGGGTGGCACGGCGGCCTCCGGGCCGGCCGCGCCCGCCGAGGGGTCGGCCGACAAGGCCGCGGCCGACACCGCGGCACCCGACAGCACGGCGCCCGATGCGGCCGGTCCCGCCGCGGTGAGCGCGGCGGACAAGCCCACGCCGCCCGAACCCACGCCGGCCACCCCTGCGCCGGCCACCCCTGCGGCGTCCACGCCCGTGCCGGCGTCGGATCTGCCGGCCGGGGTCGTCGCGGCGGTGGCCACCGTCGACGGAACCGGCGGTGGCGGTGGCCGCGCGCGGCGGCCGCGGATTCTCTACCTGTTCGCGGGCCTGGCGGTGCTCTGGCTGCTGCTGGGCATGTTCGGCGGCCAGTACCAGGCCAAGCTCGCCGAGGTGCAGAAGAACGACAACGCCGCGTTCCTGCCCGGGTCGGCCGAGTCGACCCGGGTGGCGGACGAGTCGGAGAAGTTCCGGTCCGTCCAGACGCTGCCGGGATTCATCGTCTACCAGCGCGAGAGCGGCCTGACCGCCGCCGACAAGGCCAAGATCGCCGCGGACGCCGAGGCGTTCCGCGCCGTCCCGGGCGTCGACCCGGACCAGTCCGCCGATCCCCAGTTCTCCACCGACGGTACCGCCGCCAACGTCTCCGTCCCGCTCGTCGGCAAGAAGGGCGACGTCGAGGTCACCGGCGACGAGCTGGTCGACGTCGAGAACGCGGTCGTCGACATCGCGAAGAAGGACCTCCCCGACGGCCTGACCGTGCACAGCGCGGGGCCTGGTGGCCTGCTGGTGGCGTTCATCGAGGCGTTCGAGGGCATCGACGGCGTGTTGCTGCTCGCCGCCGGCCTGGTCGTGATCGTGATCCTGCTTGTGGTCTACCGGAGCCCGGTGCTGTGGTTCTTCCCGCTCTTCAGCTCGGTGCTGGCCCTCGGGGTCTCGGTCCTGATCATCTACCCGCTGGCCAAGCATGACGTGCTCACGCTCAACGGGCAGAGCCAGGGCATCCTGTTCGTCCTGGTGATCGGCGCCGGCACCGACTACGCGCTGCTGCTGGTCAGCCGGTACCGAGAAGAGCTGCACACCCACGCCAGCCGAGTGGAGGCGATGATCACCGCGTGGCGCGGTGCGGCGCCGGCCATCGCGGCGTCGGCCGTCACGGTCGTGCTCGGCCTGCTGTGCCTGTACCTGGGCGAGCTGAACTCGAACAAGAGCCTCGGGCCGGTCACCGCGATCGGCATCGCCTGCACCGCGCTGGTGATGTTGACCTTCCTGCCGGTGTTCCTGGTGCTGTGCGGCCGGTGGGTGTTCTGGCCGCGCATCCCCCACTTCGACCAGCAGGCCGACCTGGCCAGCCACGGCGTGTGGGCGCGCTTCGCCGGCGGGCTGGTGCGCCGGCCGCGGATGGCCTGGGTCTCCACCGCGATCGTCCTGCTGGCCTGCGCCGGCGCGATGACGACGCTCAAGGTCGACGGCCTGTCGACGACCGACAGCTTCACCAACGACCCCGACGCGATCCTCGGCCAGGAGATCTTCGACGCGCACTTCAGTCAGGGCTCCGGCGCGCCGGCGGTGATCACCGCCGGCGTCGACCGCAAGGACGAGGTCATCGCCGCCGCCGAGAAGGTCCCGGGGGTGTCCACCGACCCCGGGGCGGTGTGCGTCCAGATCGACTACGCCAAGGTGGCCCGCGCGATCGCCACGGGCAGCCCGCAGCTGCGGCCCGGGGCGGACGGCTGCCTGCCCGCCAGCCTCCAGGTCTCCGAGGTCGACGGGCGGATCGCCGTCGAGGCGACGATCACCCACCGTTACGACACGCCCGAGGCCTACGACACGGTCAAGGCGCTACGGGCCGCGCTGCACCCGATCGCGGGCGCCGACGCCCTGGTCGGCGGGCAGTCGGCGATCAACTACGACACCCAGCAGGCGTCCGCGCACGACCGGAACCTGATCATCCCGATCGTGCTGGTCGTCATCCTGATCGTGCTCGGGGTGCTGCTGCGGGCGCTCGTCGCGCCGCTGCTGCTGATCGCCACCGTGGTGCTGTCGTTCGCTGCCACGCTCGGCGTGAGCGCGCTGGTGTTCAACCACGTCTTCGGCTTCGCCAACGCCGACCCGGGCTTCCCGCTGTTCGCCTTCGTGTTCCTGGTCGCCCTCGGCATCGACTACAACATCTTCCTGATGACCCGGGTGCGGGAGGAGACCCTCGAGCATGGAACACGGTCCGGCATCGTCCGCGGGCTGTCCGTCACCGGCGGCGTGATCACCTCGGCGGGGGTCGTGCTGGCGGCGACCTTCGCCGTCCTCGGGGTGCTGCCGCTGGTCTTCCTCGCCGAGGTCGGGTTCGCGGTGGCCTTCGGCGTCCTCATGGACACGATCGTCGTCCGCTCCATCCTGGTGCCGGCGCTCAGCTACGACATCGGGAAGAAGATCTGGTGGCCGTCGAAGCTGGCGAAGTCGGCCGACTGACCCTCGCCGGCCGCCAGGGACGCTGGGTCGTCGCGGCGGCGGTGCTGGGCTCCGCACTGGCGTCGATCGACGCGACCGTCGTCGGCATCGCCCTGCCGGCACTCGGGCGCGCGTTCGACGCCGACCTTGCCGCCCTGCAGTGGGTGGTCAACGGCTACGCGCTGGCGCTCGCCGGGCTGCTGCTCGTCGGCGGCTCGCTCGGCGACCGCTACGGGCGGCGGCGGGTCTTCGCGGTCGGCGTGGTCTGGTTCGCGCTGATGTCCCTGGTGTGTGGGCTGGCACCGAACGTGGAGATCCTCGTCGCCGCCCGGGCGCTGCAGGGCGTCGGCGCGGCCCTGCTCACCCCGGCCAGCCTGGCGATCCTGCAGGCGTCGTTCGACGAGGCCGACCGAGGCCGGGCGATCGGCGCGTGGACGGGGCTCGGCGGGGTGGCCACGGCCGCCGGACCCTTCCTCGGCGGCTGGCTCATCGAGGCGTTCTCCTGGCGGCTGATCTTCCTGATCAACCTGCCGCTGGCCGCGGTCGTGGTCGTGGTCGCGGTGCGCCACGTCCCCGAGAGCCACAACCCCGACGTCCGCGGGCGGCCCGACCTGTTCGGCGGCGCCCTGGTGACCGCCGGTCTGGTCGGCGTCGTGTTCGCGCTCATCGACGGCCCGGCCAGCGGCTGGACGTCCGCCCCGGTGCTGGTCGGGCTGGTCGGCGGGGTCGCGCTGCTGGCCGGGTTCGTCGCCCGCGAACACCGGGCGGCCGACCCGGTGGTCCCGCTGGAGATGTTCGCCTCCCGGCAGTTCACGGCCGCGAACGCCGTCACCTTCCTGCAGTACGCGGCGCTGGGCGGGGCGCTGTTCCTGCTGCCGATTCAGCTCCAGCAGGTCAGCGGCTTCAGCCCGCTCGCCGCCGGGACGGCGCTGCTGCCCGTCACCGTGATGATGCTGCTGTTCTCCGCGCGGGCCGGCGCGCTGGCCACCCGGATCGGGCCGCGGCTGCCGATGACGGTCGGCCCCGTCGTCGCCGGCGCCGGTCTGCTGCTGGTCACCCGGGCCGGCCCGGACGCCTTCTACCTCACGGACGTCCTGCCCGGCGCCGTCGTGCTGGGCCTCGGGCTCGCCACCTGCGTGGCCCCGTTGACGTCCACCACGCTCGCCGCGGTGCCGGCGCATCATGCCGGGGCGGCGTCGGCGGTGAACAACGACGTCGCGCGCACCGGCGGCCTGGTCGCCGTCGCCGTGCTGCCCGCCCTCGCCGGGCTGGGTGGCACCGCCTACCTCGACCCGGCCCTGTTCGACCGCGGGTTCCGCCGGGCGATGGTCATCTCGGCGCTGGTGTGCGCGGCCGGCGGCCTGGTCGCCGCGCTCGGCATCCGCAACCCGCGCCGGCCGGCCACCGAGCTGCCGGCGGCGGAGCGGGCGTCCGCGCGGATCGGGCGGCAGGCGGGGGAGCGGGTCTGCTGCCCACTGGACGCACCCGGCCTGCGTGCCACACCGGGCCCGGGGTCCCCCGCGGGCCCGCCCGCCGTCCCGGGCGGGCCCGCCGGCTGACCTCGGAGCTGACCTCGGAGTGGAATGCCGGCCGGCCCCGTGGTTGGCTCAGACCAATGGACGACACGAAGATCTTCGAGCGCATCGACTCCCTGGTGGCGGAGGAGCACGAGCTGCGCCAGCGGCGCACCCAGGGCCAGATCGACGCGGACGCCGAGTCCGACCGCCTGGCCGAGCTGGAGCAGACCCTCGACCAGTGCTGGGACCTGCTGCGCCGGCGCCGGGCGGCCCGCGCGGCCGGCGAGGATCCGGAGGAGGCCCGCGCCGGCTCGGGCAACCAGGTGGAGGGCTACCTCCAGTAGGCGGCCCGGCGGTCAGCCGTCCCTTCCGGAACGCCCGCCCCGGTCGTCTCCGGGCTGGTCGTCGGTCCCGTGACCGTGGCCGTCTCTGGACCGGCCCCCGCTGTGGTCGTCTCCGGAGCGGCTGCCGCCGGGGTTGTCGTCGGCGGGCCGGTCGAGAGTCGTTCGGTCGTCGGCGCCCTGTCCACCGCGGGAGTCGGCGCGCCCGCCGGTCTCGGCGCGGCGCACCTGGCCGGTCCGCGCATCCACCTCGAACCGGTAGCGGGTGCCGTCCCGGAGGACGCCGACCTTCCAGACCACGGCGCCGTGCTCGATCTCCCGCTCGACGCCGGCGACGCTCCCGCCGCCGGCCTCCCGCAGCGCGATCCCACCGGCCCGCTCGGCGCTCACCTGCTCGGTCCCGGCACCGCCGGTGGACGGCTGACCGGCGGTGCCGGGGGCCGACGGGGCCGAGGTCCCGCCACCCGCCGAGTCGTCCGGAGCGGCGGAAACCGACGCGGTCGCCTGCGGGGTGGTGGTGGCCGAGGACGTCGCGAACGCGGTGATCCCCGCCGGAACGGCCGGGCCCGGGTCGTCCGCGCCCGCGGCGAGCGCCGTGCCGGTCGCCGCGGCCGCGGCCAGCACACCGACGCTGACCAGCACCGCCGCGCGGCGGGTCCGCAGGCGCTCCCGCACCTGCCGGGCGGACGAGCGGGGGTTGATCCTGCTGGCCATGTGAACCTCCTGTGTGCCGCACCGGACAGGCAGCCCGCCTGGTTACGGTGCCGTCCGTCGCGTTCGCCTGGCACTGAGGTTCGCGCCGATCACGCTAGGGCCGCGCTTTCCGGACGCTAAGGGGCCGTTAAGGCACCCGGCTCCCCGCCGCACCGTTCGGGCGGAGGAAGGCGACGGCGAGGAGCAGTCCGGCGACCATCAGGATGGCGCCGCCGATCCAGGTGAGGTGGTAGCCGGCGGTGAGGGCCTCCGCCGGCCCGGCGCCGCCGTCCGCCGCGTTCCCGGTGCGCCACGCCGCCAGCGTGGTCAGAACCGCCAGCCCCAGCGCCCCGCCGACCTGCAACGTGGTGTTGGCCAGGCCGGAGGCGAGCCCGGCGTCGTTCGGCGGCACCCCGGTCATGCTGAGCTGGGTGAGCGCCGGCAGCGTCAGGCCGCCCCCGCACCCCAGGACGACCGCGACCGGCAGCACGTCCGTCGCGTAGGCCGCGTCCGGGGCCAGGCGGGACAGCAGCCACAGGCCGAGGCCGAGCAGGACGAGACCGGGCAGCAGCACCAGGCCCGCGCCGAAGCGGTGGGCGAGCCGTCCCGAGAGCCCGAGCGAGAACGCGCCGATCGTCGCCGCGATGGGCAGGAACGCCAGGCCCGTCTCGGCCGGCCCGTAGCCGAGGACACGCTGCAGGAACAGCGCGAGCACGAACTGGAAGGCGAACAGCCCGCCGGCCATCAGCGTCTGGACGATGTTCGCGACGGTCAGCGGCCGGGAGGAGAACAGCCGTGGCGGCAGCAACGGGTGAGCCGCCGTCGCCTGGCGGGCGGCGAAGGCGGCCAGCAGGGCGAGGGCGAGTGCGCCGAGGCCGATGGTCCGGGCGGAGGCCCAGCCCGCGTCGGCGGTGCCGACGATCGTGTAGACGCCGAGCATGAGACCCGCGGTGACCAGCGCCGCCCCGGGAGCGTCCGCGCCGGCGCGCAGGCCGAGACCGCGCTCGGCGGGCAGCACCCGCAGCGACAGCACGACCGCGACCGCGCCGATCGGCACGTTCACGAAGAAGATCCAGTGCCAGGTCAGCGTCTCGACGAGCAGGCCGCCGGCGAGCAGGCCGATCGACGCCCCGGCGGCGCCGACGAAGCTGAACACCCCGATCGCCCGCGCCTGCTCCCGAGGCTCGGGGAAGGCCACCACGATCATCCCGAGCACCACCGACGAGGACAGCGCCCCGCCCACGCCCTGCACGAACCGTGCGGCGATCAGCATGCCCGCGC
The DNA here is from genome assembly GCF_900465275.1 of Parafrankia sp. Ea1.12. Taxonomy (NCBI): domain Bacteria; kingdom Bacillati; phylum Actinomycetota; class Actinomycetes; order Frankiales; family Frankiaceae; genus Parafrankia; species Parafrankia sp. Ea1.12. The sequence continues at coordinate 9,554 of NZ_UBIZ01000418.1, forward strand.
CTGTCGCCAGCCCGCAGAGCAGCGAGGCCACGGTGAACAGCACCAGCCCGGCGACGAAGACCCGCCGGCGGCCGACGAGATCCCCCACCCGGCCGGCGAGCAGCAGCAGACCACCGAAGGCGACCAGATAGGCGTTGACGACCCAGGCCAGACCGGACGTGGAGAAGCCCAGGTCGTCCTGGATGGTGGGCAGCGCCACGGTGACGATGGTGCCGTCCAGGATGACCATGAGCATCGACGCGCACAGCACGATCAGCGCGAGCAACCGGGAGCCGGCGGCAGGCGGGGCTCCCACGTCGGGATGCGGCGATGTCCGGCCGGCTGTGGCCGGACTCGCGTCCGCCCGGTCGGGAGCGTCTGACAGGTCCGGCACGGTCGGGTTCGTCGTCGTGCCCGCCGGTGAGGACAGGGACTGGGACATGGACTCTCCTTGGGGCATTGTTTGTAACTGACGCCACGGGATGTTCCGGGGATCATGTTCTGTGACCATGCTGCGGGAGCGGCCGGACCAGCGGAAGAAGGCACTTTCATGTCCCAGCGGCACACGGATGTGACCGTGGAACGGCCACCGGCGGCCCACCCCCTGTCAGCGCGGCCCCTGCCAGCGCGGCCCCTGCCAGCGCGGCCACTGCCAGCGCGGCCACTGCCAGCGCAGCCGCCGTCGGCGCAGCCGTCGCCGGCCGAGACCTGCGGCGAGCTCGCCCCGGCGCTTGTCGAGGCGTGCCCGATCATGGAGGTCCTCGACCAGGTCAGTGGCAAGTGGAGCATCGGCATCCTGGTCGCGGCCGCCCACGGTCCGGTTCGCTTCACCGAGCTGGAACGCACCGTCAACGGCATCAGCCGGCGGATGCTGACCCTCACCCTGCGTCGGCTCGAACGCGACGGCCTGCTCGTCCGGAAGGTCTACCCGACCGTCCCGCCGAAGGTGGAGTACACGGCGACGAGCGCCGCCCGCGAGCTGTTCGGCCCGCTGACCGCGCTCACCGAGTGGGCGGAACGTCACCGGACGACCATCGCCCAGGCCCGCCATGTCTACGACCTGGAGAACGCAGAGAAGGGGTCGGCCGCAGGCTGAGACGGCATCTTCCCTGGTAGATGGCCCCGACCGCACTCCGAGTCCCGCTTTCCGACCTGCGGCAGGCCACCTTCGTCCGGGTCCGCAGCTCTCGGTTCAGTTCCCGGAGCGACACGCGCCTCGTCATCGAGCGCGATCAGGCCCCACCGCTGACCATGCAAACGATGAGCTGGGACGAGAAAGCCCTGGAAGGTTGCTGCGGTCGGCCAGGTGGTTGAGCGCGTGCGCGACCTCGCGCAGCTCGGGCGGCCCGGCCGCCCCGTCGCCGCCGCGGCGCAGCACGGCGCGTACCCGCGCGTCGAGCTGTCCGGCCGTGAACGGTTTCACCAGGTAGTCGTCGGCGCCGGCGTCCAGGCCCCGGACGATCTCCGCCTCGTCGTCGCGGGCGGTGGAGATGATCACTGGGACGCGGCTGACGGCCCGCAGCATCCGCAGCAGCTCCAGCCCGTCGAGGTCGGGAAGGCCCAGATCGAGGACGACGAGATCCGGCCGGTCGTCGAGCGCGCCCCGCAGGCCGGCCATGGCCGTCCCGGCCACCGCGACCGTGTGACCGGAGTCCCGGAGCGCGCGCAGCAGCAGGCGGGAGATCGCCGGATCATCCTCGATCAGCAGAAGCCGGGCCACAGCGGCGCGGGTCGGTGGCAGGAGGCGGCGCACCACACTCGCCGTCGTGGGCTGGTTGGTCGCGGCCGTCGCGGCGACGCTGACCGGCCTCGCCGCGATCAGCGTGATCGGCGACGGCATCACCGACCCGTCCGGCGAGGTGATCAGCGAGGCGCGGCTCGCCCGGGACCTCGCCACCGCGGCCCCCTTGTCCTCGTCGCCCGCCACGTGGGTCGCCGGCGGCGGGGGTGCGCCCCGCGCGCTCGGCACACCTGGTGGCACGGTTGTCGCCCGATGCGAAGGTCGAATGCGGGGGCGGCCAGCCTGCCGCGACCTGGAAGCGGGACGACCACCACAGCGACTGAAATCATCGTCCGGCGGTGTCGTGCGCCCGGGGCAGAGATCTGAACGTCGCCCCGGATCTTCGGGCCGCGTTGTTCTCCTGCAACCCATCAGATGCGATCTCCCGCCACGGCCACACCGCTGGCGCCCACCGGCCCCGGCTGTTCGGGAATCTGGGCCCGGACCTCGTCGACCAAGGCCTCGATGGCCGGGGCCGTGGAGACTCCCCGGCGTACCACGATCGCGATGTGCCGGTGCAGCTGCTGGTCGGCGAGGGGGAGTCGGGCGACCGGGAACTCGGGCCTGGACGGTACGAGGTCCGGCAGCAGGCTCACCGCCCACCCCGGAGCGACCAGGCCCAGGGCCGCCTGCAGGTCGTCGATCTGCGCGGCCGCGTCCGGTTCGAAGCCGGCGACGTGGCAGGCGTGCAGGGTCAGCTGGCCGAATGCCGAGGCCGGCTGAAGGACCCAGCGCTCCCCGGCGAACTCGGCGAGATGCCGAGGGCCTGTACCGGCCAGCGGGTGGTCGGCCGCGACGGCGACCCGGATCGGATCGGATCCGAGCGGGATCTCCAGCAGGCCGGGGAGCCGGGGCTCGGGCACCTGGTCGTACCGGAACGCCAGGACCAGATCGAGTCGCCCGAGGCGGACGGCCCGCCGGCCTTCCCCGGCCGCCACGCCCTGCAACGTGATCCGCAGGCTCGGGTACCGCCGCTGCACCCGGACGAGTGCCCGAGCGAGCAACGGCGGGCCGTGGTTCAGCGAGACTCCGATGCGCAGGGCACCGCTGGGCGTGCCCGCCGTCTTCCCGATCTCCGTCTCGGCCGCTTCCAGCTCGGCGAGGACGGTCTCCGTGCGGGCGACCAGCACCCGGGCGGCCTGGGTGAGCGCGACGCTGCGGTTGGTCCGCTCCAGCAGCGGGGTCCCGACCTCACGTTCCAGCGCGGTGATCTGCTGGGAGACCGCGGACCGACTGTAGGACAGGTTCCGCGCGGCGGCGGCGATGGAGCCGTGAGCGTCGATCTCGCGCAGGAGCATCAGTTTGCGCAGGTCGAGCATGCGTCACTCCCACTGACGGCCAGCGTCATCAATCGTCACGGCAGATTACGCCTGGGAACGGTTCGGGCATGGGTTTGATGGGACGGCGGGCCGGCACGCAGGAAGGCCGCTCCGTGTGCCGCTTCGTGTATGGACCGACACCGGGCATCCCGCCGCCGATCGGCATTCCACTCCCTGGAGAACTTCGTGTCCCTGGAGAACTTCGTGAGTCATCTACTCCACCTCGACGCCAGCGCGCGACCGGAATCGGTCTCCCGTCGGCTCTCCGCCGCCTTCGCCGAGGTCTGGCAGGAGAACAACCCCACGGGCCGACGCACCTACCGCGATCTCGCGGCACAACCGCTCGCGCACGTGGACTCCGCCCAGATCGAGATCATGACCCGCATGGAGGCGACCGGCGTACGTGAGCTGGTCGCCGCGCGGACCGCGGCGACCACGGAGGCCGAGCGGGCGAGCTGGGCTGTCACCTGGCCTCTGGTCGAGGAACTGACCGCCGCGGACACTGTGTTGATCGGTCTGCCGATGTACAACTTCTCGGTGCCGTCGAGCTTCAAGGCGTGGTTCGACCGGGTGGCGATCCCGCCGCTCATCGTCGACCACGCGACCAACCAGGGACCGTTGAGTGGCACCCGGGTCGTGGTCGTCACCGCGCGTGGCGGTGCGTACGGACCGGGTACGCCCCGCGCCGGCTCCGACTTCCAGGAGCCGTACCTGAGGGAGGCGTTCGGCATGCTCGGTCTCGCCGACGACCTCACCTTCGTCCACGCCGAGTTGACCAAGTCGGAGCACGTCCCACGGCTGGCCGGTTTTCGACAGAAGGCCGCCGACTCCCTCGCCGTGGCGCTGGACACGGTCGCCAAGGCCGCCACGGCCCAGCCGAGGTGATGGGCGAGGAGGATTCTTGACTGCTGTCAAGAATCCTGTTCAGACACGGTGGGTACGGACTGCGGAACTACGTACTGAAGGTCGAGCGCTACCTGTGACCCGCTAAGCCGGATCGGTGTCGGCCGGGACCGCGGGCTCCTCGTGGGGCGCGGCCTCGGCGGGCATCAGCAAGTCGGGATGCATCGGCAGGGTCACCCGGAACCTGGTGTCGCCGGGCTCCGACGTCACGGTCAGGTCACCGTGGTGGCGGCCGACGACGATGCGCCAGGAGATGTCCAGCCCGAGGCCGGTGCCCTCGCCGACCGGCTTCGTGGTGAAGAACGGCTCGAAGATGCGGTCGCGGATCTCCGGCGGCACGCCGGGCCCGGAGTCCCGAACCTCGACGACCAGGTTGTCGTGGTCCGCCGAGGTGGCGACGGTCAGTGTCCCGGAGCCGGCCATCGCGGCGACCGCGTTGTCGATGAGGTTCGTCCAGACCTGGTTGAGCTCGCCGGCGTAGACCGCGATCTCGGGCAGCGCCCGGTCGTACTCGCGCACCACCCGCACCCCCGACAGCTTCCCGCCGAGCATGGCCAGCGTGCTGTCCAGCAGCTCGTGGACGTCGACACTGCGGTACGGCGCCCGGTCGAGCTGGGAGTACTGCTTGGCCGCCCCGAGCAGGGTGGAGATCCGGGTGGTGGAGTCCTCGATCTCCTTCATCAGCAGTTCGCTCTCGACCGTGTAGTACAGCCAGCGGATCGCGCCCTCCAGCACCTCGGGCGCCACCGTCGCCGCGACCCGCTCCAGCCAGTCGACGTCGAACCCCGCCTGGACGAACGTCGGCGCGATCTCCCACCCCTGGTCGCAGCCGTGGTCCTCGAGCCAGTCGGTCAGGGTGTCCTCGCGGTCGCTGGTCTCCATCGGGGTCAGCGTCGGAGCCTTCGCCACCCGCTCGGCGGCCTCCTCCTGCAGGCCGATCAGGGTCTCCAGCGCCTTGCGGTCGTACGGCCCGGCGGCGATCAGGCCGAGCTTGTGCCGCATGCCGGCGACCCGCTCCCGCAGCGACGCCGTGGCCCGCACCGCGGCGGCCGCCGGGTTGTTGAGCTCGTGGGTCAGCCCGGCGGACAGCGAGCCGAGCGCGAGCAGCCGCTCCCGCTGGCCGGTGAGCGCCTGGGTGCTCTGCAGGCCGAAGAACAGCCCCTCCAGCATGTGGACGGCCATCGGGAACCACTCGCGCATCAGCCGCGCCAGCGCCGCGCCGTCCAGCACGACGAAGCGGGACGGGATCGTGACCCGCATCGAGTTGGTGTAGAGCTGGGGGACGCGGTCGCCGAGGTAGGAGTGCCACGCCCCGGAGTACACGCCGCGCTGGGTCGTCCGGCTGACCTCGACGTCGTCGTCGCCGACCCGCCGGGTCAGCACCAGGCCGCCCTCGACCAGCACGTAGAAGCAGGTGGCCGGTTCGCCCTCGCGGAACACGACGCCCGGCTCGATCAGCTCGACGTGGCCGTTGCGGCAGATCCAGTCCAGCTGGTCGTCGGTGAGCTTCTCGAACAGGAACAGTGTGCGCAGCTCGTCGAGATCGCAGGGCATCGCCTGGCCCTGGGCGCAGGCCTGGGTGGCGCCAACCGCGTCGTCCGCCATGGTGCTCACTCCGCCTTCCGTGGTCAGCGCTGCTCGGGTCAGCGCTTCGCGAGGTATCAGCGCTTCGCGAGGTAACGGTGCACGAGCGCGACGGCCATGGCCCCCTCGCCGACGGCCGAGGCCACCCGTTTCACCGACTCGGCGCGCGCGTCGCCGGCCACGAACACGCCTGGCACGCTGCTCTCCAGGTGGTACGGGTCGCGGTCGAGATCCCAGCCGGACGGACGCTGCCCGTCGACGACGAGATCCGGCCCGGCGACGACGAACCCGTGCTCGTCGCGCACGACGACGCCGTCCAGCCAGTCGGTGCGCGGGGCGGCACCGATGAAGACGAACAGCCACTGGGAGTCGACCTGCTCGGTCTGACCGGTGCTGTTGTCCCGCAGGACGAGGCTCTCCAGGTGGTCGGTGCCCTGCGCGGAGACGACCTCGGTGCACACCCGGACCGTGATCGTCGGCACGGCCGTGATCTGTTGGATGAGGTAGTGCGACATGGACGCCTCGAGCGACTTGCCGCGCACCAGCATCGTCACCGAGCGGGCGTGCCGGGAGAAGTACATCGCGGCCTGGCCGGCGGAGTTCGCCCCGCCGACGACGTAGACGTCCTGGCCGGAGCAGCTCGGCGCCTCCGTCAGCGCGGAGCCGTAGAAGACGCCCCGGCCGGTCAGCTCGGTCAGGCCGGGGGCGGCGAGCTGACGGTAGGAGACGCCGGTGGCGAGGATCACCGTGTGCGCGTCGATCTGGCCGCCGTCGGCGAGGAGCAGCCGGCGGGCCGGACCGGCGGCCTCCAGTGTCACGACGTCGGCGGCGGTGAGCAGCTCGGCGCCGAACTTCACGGCCTGGCGGCGGGCCCGGTCGGTGAGCTGGGAGCCGGAGACGCCGTCCGGGAAGCCCAGGTAGTTCTCGATCCGCGAGCTCTGGCCGGCCTGGCCGCCGGTCGCGTGCCGCTCGAGGAGCACCGTCCGCAGGCCCTCGGAGGCGCCGTACACCGCCGCGCCGAGGCCGGCCGGGCCGCCGCCGACCACGACGAGGTCGTAGAAGTCGCCGGTGGGGGCGGTCGCGAGACCGACCTGGGCGGCGAGCTCGGTGTCGGTCGGGTCGGTCAGCGCCGAGCCGTCGGTCGTGATGACGCAGGGCAGCGACTCCGGGTCCGCGCCGGCGGCCGTGAGCAGCCGCGCGCCCTCCGGCTCGTCGGCCAGATACCAGCGGTAGGGGACCTGGTTGCGGGCCAGGAAGTCGCGCACCTCGTACGAGCGGGCCGACCAGCGGTGCCCGACCACCCTGGTCTCGGCGACCGGCCGGTGGTCGGTGGCGCGCCACGCGTCGAGCAGCGCGTCGAGCACCGGGTAGAGCTTCTCCTCCGGCGGGTCCCACGGCTTGAGCAGGTAGTGGTCGAGGTCGACGACGTTGATGGCGTCGATCGCGGCCTCGGTGTCGGCGTAGGCGGTCAGCAGCACGCGCCGCGCGGCCGGGAACAGGTCCATCGCCTGCTCGAGGAACTCGATGCCGTTCATCCCGGGCATGCGGTAGTCGGCGAGCAGGACGGCGACCGCGTCGCCGCGCAGTTTGATCTCGCGCAGCGCCTCCAGCGCCTGCGCCCCCGACTCGGCACGCACGATCCGGTACGTCCCGCCGTACCGGCGGCGCAGGTCGCGGGCGACGGCGCGGGAGACGCTCACGTCGTCGTCGACGGTCAGCAGCACGGCCCGGGGGGCACCGCGCCCGCCGCCGGGGTTGCCGCGCTCACCCTGGCCGTCGCCGGAGCCTGGATGTGCCTGGCCGGCCGGGTTCTCGCCCGCCGCCATCAACGCGCCGGGTGGGTTGCCGGGAGTGTTTCGATGCGTCGCCTGCGTCCGGTCACGCGGTCAGTCTAGTTCCGGTGCAGCGGTCGCCCCGGGTGCTCCGTGATGTTTGCGCCGGAAGCGAAGTTCGTGGCGGAAACGTCGTTCGCGCGGGAATCGCCGCGCAACGCCGGAGGGCGTGACTCGCGGACGTCCGGGCGGGTCGCGTCATCGATCACGAAGTCGCCGAGGTCGAGGTCGCGCTCGCGGGTCAGGAACAGGCGGATCTGGTCGCGGTCGGACGGCGCGGCGGCGCGGACCCGGCGCACCGCGCCGGCCGCCCGCCGCCGGGGGCCGGCCGGGTCCGGCCCGCCCGGCGGCACCCCGCCGGGCAGCGGGCCCACCGCCACGCCGTCCACCGGGACGAACGGGACCACGCCGTCCAGGATGAGCTGGCCGGGCGCGCGGTCGCCCTCCCACGCCCCGCCGTCGCGCTGCACGAAGAGCTCCTGGCCGTGCACGGCGAACCGCAGCTGGGACGGCTCCGCCCGACCGGCGTGCACCGCGGCCCCGCCGTAGGCGGCCGCCATCCCGTGGCGGGCGGGATCCCAGCCGGCGGCCGGTTCGGCGCCGGGCAGGAGGCGCAGCCGCTCGGCGGCCCCCCGGATGTGACGCAGACTGAGCCCGGCCCGGCGCAGTGCCGCGATCGCCCGTGCCTGCGTCAGCTCGCCGCGGCCGGGGCGAAGCAGGCCGGAACGCCGCCAGTAGGCGAGCTGGCCGGGTGTCACATGGCCCGCGGGAACAGGGCTCGCGGGAACAGGGCTCGCGGGGACAGAGCCGGCCGGAACAGAGCCCGCGGGAATCGGTTGGCCCGCCGCCGGAATCGGCTCGGGCACGTCGTCGTCCGGGCGGACAGGCTGTTCCGGAATCGGCGCGGGCATTGCGCCCGGCGGCCCCGTCACCTGGTCCGTCACCCGGCGAATGTAGCTCTCCGACGGGCGGCCGGCTCGTCCGAGGTTGCCTTTGTTGTCAGCTTCGTGTCCTCGCCGGGGGGATCATTCCCCGGGGGATGGGACGTAATGTCCGGACGTGGCCGGAAAATCGGGTGACAGGTGGATCAGCCGAATCCTGTGCGCGACGGCCGCCCTGGCGTGTCTGACCGCGTGTGGCGCGGGCGGCGGCCGGCCCGCCGAGCCCGGTTCCGCGGGAGCGGTCACGCCTGCATCGTCCGCCCAGTCCCCGCCTGCCCGGTCCGCCCCGGGACGGGCTGCCGCGCCGGCCGGGGCGGCGGTGGCGAGCACGGCCGGCTGCGCGGCGGACCCCGCCACCGCGCCTGCCGTGGGCCCGCGGCACCTGTCGCACGACGCCGCCGAGCGCACCTATCTCCTCGCCCTGCCGACCGGCTACGACGGACGGACCCCGGCGCCGGTCGTCGTCGACTTCCACGGTTTCAAGGCGAGCAAGGAGACCCAGGAGGCCCGGAGCGGAATGGGCCGGCTCGGTGCCGATCGCGGCTTCGTCGTCGTGACACCGGACGCGCTCGGCGAACCGCGCCGCTGGAACACCCCGGCCGCGCCGGAGGCGGCCGACGACTTCGGCTTCGTCGCCGCGCTGCTCGACGACCTTGGTGCCCACCTGTGTCTCGACCCCGGCCGGGTCTACGCCGCGGGGCATTCGAACGGCGCCGAGTTCGCCGCCGCGCTGGTGTGCCGCCAGGCGCCACGGTTCGCCGGCGTCGCGATGGTCTCCTCGACCAGCCTCGCGACCTGCCCGCCCGGCGCCGCTCCCGCGACCATGGCGGTCCACGGGACGGCCGACCCGTCCGTGCCGTATGCCGGGGGCGTGATCAGCGGTTCCACCACCCGGGTCCCGGCCGCGACCCAGGTGATCGACGAGTACGCACGCCGATACGCCTGCGCGCCCGCCGTGCTGCGCACCGTGGCCGGGATGGGAGTGGAGCGGATGCGCCACACCGGCTGCGCGGGCGGCGCCGAGGTCGTCCTCGACACCGTCGTCGGCGGGACGCACGCGTGGCCGAGCAGCCCCGACGCGCTCGCCGACCGCGTCGACTCCCCGGCCGGCCGCTCCTACCAGGCGACGGCCGCCATCCTGGATTTCTTCGCCGGGCACTGACGCGTCCACCGGTCGGTGCGCCGCCTGACCGTGGTCCGCGGCCCCTGGTCACAGCGCGCTGAGACCCGGACGCAGCCCGGTCCGTCCGGTGAGCAGGAGAAGCAGGTCGGCGGGGTGCGGGCCGGCGGCGGCCAGCTCGGCCGCCAGCCCCAGGCCCGACGCGATTGCCGGTCCCAGCGCCGGGACGGGCGTCGCGCCGTGGTGGTCGGGCAGCACCCGGGCCAGGTCGAGGCAGTGCACCGTCAGCTCGAAGGTCCTCGTCGGCAGGTACTGGATGAACGGCATCGTGCCGACCGGGCTGCCGACCGGGCTGTCGTCGGGGGTCGCCGCCACCAGTGCCAGGACCCGGTCGGCCAGTTCCCGCACGGCGCCGGCCGGGTCGGCTCCGAGCGCGCGGCCGGCGGCCCGGCCGCGTTCGGTCACCGCGGCCGGGCCGGCGAGTACCGCGCGGGCCGACACGTAGTAGTCCGCCGGGCTGGTCAGGTCGAAGCCGCCCGGGGGCGGGCCGGTCGAAACGGCCGTCGACGGTACGTACGCCTCGATCGTCGACAGTGCCCGGCTGGCGTGGCCGAGCAGGTCCCGCACCGTCCACACGCCGAGCGCGGGCAGGGCCAGGTCGCTCGTGGACGCCCGACCGGCCAGGTCCGTGAACGCGCGCGCGGCCTGGTCGAACTCGACGCGCCGGGCCCGCGAGGCGCGCGCGTCCACGATCCCGGCCCTGTTCGTACTCTCCATGTAACGACTTATAGTCGTTATGTGGAGACGACGGCAACCAACACGGACGGGATGGTCGTCGACGGTCTGCCCGCCTGGGAGATGAACTTCCATTTCCTGTCCGGCCGGCTGTGCCTGTCGTTCACGGCGACGGTCGGGGAGCGGTGGCGCCGCAACTTCGAGCGGCTGCCCCAGCCCGCCGACCTCGGGCGCTGGTTCGTCGCCGCCGGCCTGCTGGACGTCCCGCCGGCCGTCACCGAAGAGGGTCTGCGCTCCGCGCGCCGGCTGCGGGAGGCGATCTACCGCACCGCGCTGGCCGGTACGCGCGACGAGCCGGGCGTGGACGGCGACCGTCGGGTCATCAACGCCCACGCCCGCCGGGGCGGACTCGCCCCCCAGCTCACCGCGCGGCGATCCGTCGAGCTGCGACCGGGGCGCAGTCCCGCCGCCGACGCCCTCGCGACCGTCGCCCGCGACGCCGTCGACCTGCTGGGCGGGCCGGACATCACCCGGGTACGCGAGTGCGCCAGCCACGACTGCGCACTGCTGTTCCTGGACACGTCCCGGCCGGGACGCCGCCGGTGGTGCTCGGACCGGGCCTGCGGGAACCGTGCCCGCGCCGCCGCCCACCGCGCCCGCCACTCCTGACGGGCCGGGCACTCGGGCGGATCACCGGGCGGGCGCGCACCCGCGGGGGCGGAGACAGAGCTTGCCTTCACACGGACGTCAACGTCTAGCGTCGGTGCGGAGGAGGTCGGGATGCGCATCGGTGAGCTGGCACGACGGGCGGGGACGAGTCCCCGGGCGCTGCGGCACTACGAGGACCAGGGGTTGCTCGCCGCCCGGCGGCTGGCCAACGGCTACCGGGACTACAGCGACGCGGACCTGCGAGCTGTCGAGGAGATCAGGGCGCTGCTCGCGGACGGGTTCGCGCTGGAGGAGACCCGTCCGTTCGTCGAGTGCCTGCGGGCCGGGAACGAGACGGCGGCCTCCTGCCCGGACTCGATCGAGGGCTACCGGCGCAAGATCGCCCAGATCGACGACTACGTCGCCCGGCTCCTGCGCTCCCGCGAACGGCTCGCCGCCCAGCTCGCGATGGCGCGGGACACGGCCGAGCCGCCCGGAGCCGAACCGGCTGACGGCCCGCCCCGGCCGGCAGTGCCGCCGCAGGGTGTCCCGGGGTGCTCGCTCTACCCACCGCAGACCCGATGACCACGAAGGAGCTGATCATGATCACGTCCGATGTCCAGGACCGGTCGGCGCCGGCCGCGTCCGCCGGAACCGTGTGGCACGCCGACGACACCACGTTCGACGAGATCGTCCTGCGGTCGCCGCTACCCGTCCTCGTCGACTTCTCCGCAGAGTGGTGCCCGCCGTGCCGGATGATGCGGCCGGTCCTCGCCCAGATCGCGGCCGACCTCGCCGACCGGCTGCGGGTCGTCGAGGTGGACGCCGACGCCAGCCCGCAGACGGCGATCGCCTACGGTGTGCTGGCCATGCCGACCCTGGTGGTCGTCCGGGGCGGCGAGACGGTCACGAAGCTGGTCGGCGCGCGCAGCCGGCGGCGCCTGCTGGCGGACATCGCAGATCAGCTGTGACGGGGCGGTCAGCTGTGACGGGGCGGCGGCGCGGCCGGGTCGTCCGCGGTTCTCCGGGACTCGATCACCGCGCCGCAACCGATCACGACCCGGTTGCGGCCCGCCGCCTTCGCGGCGTACAGGTTGCGGTCGGCGGCGATCAGCAGGTCCGTCTGGTCGTGCGCGTGCACCGGGTAGACGGCGGCGCCGACGGAGACGGCGGCCCGTAGCCGGGCCCCGCTGTCGAGCTCGATCAGGTCGTGGGCCACGTTGCGCCGCAGCCGTTCGGCGAGCTCGCCGACGGTCTCCGGCCCCACGGTGGGGCCGAGCAGGGCAAACTCCTCACCGCCGAAGCGGGCCAGCAGCTCGCCGGGCCGGCTGGCCGCGGCCAGCCGGGAGCCGATCTCCGCGAGGGCGGTGTCCCCGCACGGGTGGCCGTACCGGTCGTTGATCGACTTGAAGTTGTCGACGTCCACGAGGAGCAGCGCGAAGGGCTGCCCGGACCGGTCCGCGCGGCTGACCGCGGCTGGGAGCTGGTTCTGCAGGAACCGCCGGGTGCGCAGCCCGGTGAGCACGTCGGTGGTGGCGAGCCGGCGCTGCTCGGCGACCAGCGCGGCCAGTCGCGCCACGATGAGCAGGGCGAGCGCGGCCGAGGCGACCGCGATGATCCTGATCTGGGTGGGTGACCGGTCCGCCTCGACCAGCAGGAGCACCGGAGCGATCAGCGCGGCCGCCAGCAGTGCGGCGAGCCTGCCGGGAGCGAGCCGTCGGTCGTCGGCCTGCGGGGAGCACGACAGGTCCGCCATCGACGGGTGCAGCGCGGCGGCGGCGACCAGCACGTCCCCGAGGGCCCAGAGGGACTCGGTGACGTCCGCGACGACGTACCTGCCGCCCAGCGCCGAGATGGTGTACAGGATGTCGGAGGCCAGGGTGACCACCAGGCTGGCGACCAGCAGGACGAACGAGGCCGGCCGGCGGCCGGGCGCGAGCACCAGTATCAGCGACATGACGAGCAGGCCGAGGTCCATCACGGGGAAGGCGACCGAGGCCAGCTGGGCGAGCTGCCCTGAGGCCGCCCGCTCGTAGGGTGTGATCACATAGAGCCAGTACAACAGTGACACGGCGACGGCGATGGACGTCGTGTCCAGCACCGCCGAGAGATTGCGGCCGGGTGCCCGCTGCCGGAACAGAAGTGCCAGCGCCGCGATCGCGAACGGGTAGCGGCCGATGTAGAACAGATCGGCCAGCGATGGAAATGTTGAATTGTGAAATACGATGAGATTTGTATAGAAGATGGCGTCGGCGACGGTGTAAAGGCCCTGGGTGACGGCAAGGAGCACCCACGGCGCGCGGGGCTCGGGGCGCCACCTCCGCACGCCGAGGGCGATCGCTCCGACGGTCGACGCGGTCAGCAGGCACCGCAGGGCCACCTGCGTCTCCGGGCCGACGGGAACGTCCACGCCCGCGCGGGTGAGGATCGTGCCCGCTCCGATCTCGTGTGCCACGAAAAGCGTGTACAGGACGAAGTATCCGACACCGCCGACGAGATAGGCCACCCAGGGCGTCACGCGCGGGCGACGCCGAACGGAACGTGCCGAGGTCCCCGTCGGTCCACCTCCGCAGGCCGGAGACGAATGACCTCATCGTAGGTTCGGCGTGATTTCAATACATCTTTTGTTGAGTGAGTTTATTTTTGTTTGGTGTCGGTTCGACCGGCGTGCGGGGCTCACCAGCCTCGGCCCACACCGCCCCGCCCCGCGATGGCACGTGGTGGGTGACGGTCCGCCCGCTCCACCGGTTCTGGAGTGCGGGCCCGGCGCTCCGTAGGCTCGCGGTGTGAGCGATCGCCTGTACTTCCGCCAGTTGCTGTCCGGCCGTGACTTCGCGGTGGGTGATCCCGCCGCGACCCAGATGGTCAACTTCGTCTACCTCATCGGTGACCGGGAGACGGGCGAGGCCGTCGTGGTCGACCCCGCCTACCGGGTGGGCGACCTGCTCGACGTGCTGGCCGCCGACGACATGCGGCTGACCGGGGCGCTGGTCACCCACCACCACGCCGACCACGTCGGCGGCACGGCCTTCGGCATCGAGCTGGAGGGGATCCGCGAGCTGCTGGAGCGCACGTCCGTCCCGATCCACCTGCAGCGGGACGAGGCCGAGTGGGTGCGGCGCGGGACGGGCGTGGGGGCCGCCGAGCTCGTCGAGCACGGCGACGACGACGTGGTCACCGTCGGCGCGGTGGACATCCGCCTGCTGCACACCCCCGGTCACACCCCGGGCAGCCAGTGCTTCCTCGTGGACGGGCGGCTCGTCGCCGGGGACACTCTGTTCCTCGAGGGTTGCGGGCGGATGGACTTCCCGGGCGGGGACGCCGCGGCGATGTACGACAGCCTGCGCCGCCTGGGCGCCCTGCCCGACGACGTCACCGTCTACCCGGGTCACCGGTACTCGGCGGAGTCCGCCGCGGAGCTCGGCGTGGTGCGCAAGATGAACTACGTCTTCCGGCCGACCAGCTCCCGGCAGTGGCTGGCGATGCTCGGCGCCTGACCGCCCGCGTGGCGGGTATGGACCACAGCGGGGGTGAGCGCCGTGGAGACTGACGGCTCGGCCGGCACACGGCCCCGGGTCGAGATCGAGTACTGCACCCGGTGCAGATGGCTCCCGCGGGCGGCCTGGCTCGCCCAGGAGCTGCTGACCACGTTCGAGGCGGATCTCGGCGCGGTCGCCCTCGTGCCCGGCACCGGTGGGGTGTTCACCGTCCGGCTGGGCGGTGAGGTGATCTGGGACCGCGGCGAGCAGGGCTTCCCCGAGCCGTCCGCCGTCAAACGCGCGCTGCGGGACAGGATCGCCCCCGGCCGGCCGCTGGGCCACGTCGAACACTGAGCACGGGCCGCGTCGAGCGCCAGCGGGCCGCGTCGTGCGCCAGCGGGGCGCATCGTGCGCCAGCGGGGCGCATCGTGCGCCAGCGGGGCGCATCGTGCGCCAGCGGGGCGCATCGTGCGCCAGCGGGGCGCATCGTGCGCCAGCGGGCGCAGCGCACGCAGTCAGCGGTGGACGCCGTCACCGGTGGACGCCGTCACCGGTGGACGAGGCTGATCTCCCTGGACGCGCGCACGCCGGCCACGCAGGCCAGGCCCAGCACCGTGACGACGACCGGCGCGCCCACGGCGAACGGGAACCGCCAGTCGGGGATGAACGGCAGAACGAAGGCGCCGACACCGCCGAGCACGAGCCCCTCGGCGAGCACCGCCGGCACCAGCGCCGGGACGAGCAGGATCGCGAACGCCGACTCGCGCACGTGCCGGGCCAGCCCGGCCAGCCAGCCGGAGACGAACCAGGCCGAGAGACCGAGGCCGTAGGCCGCGCCGAGCCGGCACACCGCCGCGGCGCTGTCGAACGAGACCCCGTTCGACAGCGCCCGCGGCCACCCGAACCCGGCGAAGACCACGCTCTCGACGGCGAACCCGGCCCCGAGGAAGAGCCCGCCCAGCAGGCCGACCGCCACCGCGCACACGACCACCGAACGGGCCAGCCGAGCCCGGGTGACGCCGTTGGTGATGAGCATCGGCGCGAACGTCGTGGTCATGGTCGTGCCGGCGGCCAGCATCAGCCAGCGCTGCCAGGTGGCGACGGCCACCTGCCACAGCGAGGTGTCCCGCTCGCCGACGAACGATATGACGGCGACCGCGGCGCCGTAGCCGAGCGCCGCCAGCAGCCACACCCAGCCCACCCAGGCCAGCGTGCCACCGGTCGTCACCGCCGCGGTGTGCACCAGCGGGGCCGGCCCGCCGCCGCGCCGCGCCGCCGGTGGTGCGACCGGTCCCGGGACCATGAGATCGTTCATCGTCGCGTCGTCTCCCCGCCGGTGAGGTGGCTGACCAGATCCTGCAGGGAGACCGGGCCGATCTCGACCTCCCGTGGCGCCTCCGCCAGCCGCGGGATCGGGCCGAGCACGGTCGTGGACCTGGTCGACCCGAGCTGGCGCCGGGCGAGGACCCGCGCGTCGCCGACCAGCGCCCCGACCGCGTCCACCGGCCCGGTGATCTCGTGGCCCAGCGCGCGGGCCTCGTCCGCGGTGGTGTGCAGGAGTAGCCGTCCCCGGTCGAGGATCACGACCTCCTCGAGCAGCGGGGCGATCTCGTCGATCAGGTCGGTGCAGAGCACGACCGTGCGGGGATGGCGCCGGTGGTCGGCGCGCAGCTCCTCGTGGAACGCGGCCCGCGACGGGGCGTCCAGGCCCAGATGCGGCTCGTCGAAGATCGTGAGCGGCGCCCGGGCGGCCAGCCCGATGACCAGCGACAGGGCGGTGCGACCGCCCCGGGAGAGATCGCGGACCTTGGCCCGCCGGTCCAGGCCGAACCGCGCCGCGAGGTGGGCGGCGAGGGCGGCGTCCCAACGCGGGCGCAGGTCACCGGCGATCGAGAGCGCCTCGCCGACCGGCAGCGAACGCTCGACGTCCGCCTGCTCGCGGACCAGGCAGATCTCGCTCATCAGGCGCGGGTCCTCGAACGGGTCGGCGCCGTCGACGCGCACCGTGCCAGCGCTCGGCCGCCCGTAGGCCGCCAGGATCGCCAGGATCGTGGACCTCCCCGCGCCGCCGCGGCCCAGCAGTCCGGCGACCACCCCCGGACGCAGTGCGAACGAGACCCCGTCGACGAGACGGGACCCGCCGCGCCGCACGGTGAGGTCGGTGACCTCGACAGCGAACCCGGCCCGCTCGTCGGTCATCCCGCGGGCTCCTCGGCGTCGTGGACGAGCAGGGCGAGCTGCACCCGGTTGCTCAGGTCGAGCTTGGTCAGCAGCCGGGAGACATACGACTTCGCCGTCGCCACGCTCATGAACAGCTCGCCGGCGATCTCCGCGTTCGACAGGCCCCGGCCCACCGCCAGCGCCACCTCCCGCTCCCGCGCGCTGAGCTGGGCGACGGCCCGGCGGGCAGCCGTGCGGCGGGCCGCCGAGCGTTCCGCTGCCACGGCCTGTGCCGCGACGGGCGGTGGCGGGGTGGCCGGTGGCGGGGCGGCCTCCACCACCGCGATCCGGGCGATGAGCTGGCGGGTGACGGTGGGGGAGAGCATCGGCTCCCCGGCCGCCACCCGCAGCACCGCCCGCACGATCTCGGCCGGCGCAGTGTCCTTGAGCAGGAAGCCGCTCGCGCCGGCCCGCAGCGCGCGCAGCACCTGGTCGTCCGCGTCGAAGGTGGTCAGCACGACGACCTGGGGCGGCTGGTCGCGGGCGAGCAGCAGCTCGGTGGCCCGCAGCCCGTCCATCCGCGCCATCCGGATGTCCATCAGGACGACGTCCGGGCGCAGCGCGTCGACGGCCGCGGCGACCTCGTCACCGTCGGTCGCCTCGCCGACGATGCACGCGCCGTCGGCGCCGTCGAACATCATCGCCAGCGCGGAGCGGACGAGCGCGTCGTCGTCGACGACCAGGACCCGGACGGGCGCGTCGCCGTCGGACGGACCGGTGGTCAAGATCCCTCCCAGGGCAGCCACGCGTAGAGCCGGAACTCGCCCTCGGGGGTCGGGCCGTGCTCGAGCCGCCCGCCGACCAGCGCGGCCCGCTCGGCGAGACCGAGCAGCCCCGTCCCGGCCGGCCGGGCCCAGGACGGCAGCCCGGTCCGGGACGGCGGCTCGGAGCCGGGCTGGCGGGCGTTGCGGATCTCGAGGTGCAGTCCGTCGGCGGGTGACCCGTCGATGATCAGCCGGGCCGGTGCGCCGGGGGCATGCCGCCGGGCGTTGGTCAGCCCCTCCTGCGCGATGCGGAAGGCGCTGCCGGCCATCATCGCGGGGGCGCTCGCCGCCTCGACCAGGTGAATGTAGGTCCGGATCTCCATGCCGGCCCGGCGGCACTCGTCCACCAGCTCGGGCAGGTCGCCCAGGGCCGGTTGGGGCCGGGCCGCCGGGTCCTCGGGGCCCTCGCGCAGCACCCCGATCGCCGCCCGCAGATCCCGCAGGGCCTCGTGGGCGCTCTCCCGGATCACCCCGGCGGCACCGGCGATCTGCTCCGGTGGCGCGCCCGGGTGGAACTCCAGCGCCCCGGCGTGCATCGTGAGCAGCGAGAGCCGATGCCCCAGGACGTCGTGCATCTCGCGGGCGATCCGGGTGCGCTCGAGCTGCCTGGCCGCGGCCACCCCGCGCCGCTGCTCGGCCTCGGCCAGCCGGGCCCGCTCGCGCAGCGACAGCAGCAGCTGGCGCCGGGAGCGGACGAACACCCCCCAGCCGACCGTCAGCGCCAGCATGACGATCAGGAAGACGACCGCCCCGGCGTAGGGCAGGTCGGGATCCGGCCAGATCGCGAAGTACACCAGGCCGGGCGTCCAGTAGACGGCCGCCAGCAGGAAGGTCGTGCGCAGCCGGCAGTGCACGGCCACGGTGAACAACAGAACCACCGACGCGGCCGACGCTGTGGTGGAGAACAGCCCGGTGGGCCAGCTCAGCAGGAGCAGCGTCACCGGCCGGCGCCGCCGCCACCACAGCAGGCCGCACAGCGCCAGGCCCACGACAAGATCGACCAGCACCAGCGGATCCGGGACGTCGGCCCGCCGCGAGGCCTGCTCGACCAGTAGCAGCCCGCAGACCACCGAGAACGCGAACAGGACGGCGTCGACCACCCAGTCGCGCGCCGTGCGGCCAGGCGACCGGGCGGAGCCGTTCGCAGGCTCGTTCGCAGGCCCGTCCGCGGGCTCGATCAGCGCGCCGGGCAGCAGCCCAGCGGAACCGGGGATCGTCGACCAGGCCGACATCCGGCGGGCCGGGCTCGTCCAGGGAGCGGACGGCGCGCAGCAGCCGCCGCAGGCCCAGCGCGTCCACCGGGCTGCGCCCGGGTAACCCGCGCGGCCGGCCGCGCCGCCGCCCGGCCCGGTCGTCGACCGTGCCGTGCTCGTCCGCCGTCGTGCCGATCACGAGGCGAAGAGCACGCAGCCATCCGGCGCCGCCGCATCCCTCCGAGGTCTACGACCTCGGCCGCCCGGCGGGCCACCGCATCGACTTTCGGCCACCCCGGCCGGCGTCGATCGGCCACCGTCGACGCCCGCAGCCCAGGGACCGCCGGGGCCTTGGCGCTCCGGCGGTCCCTGGGCTCCGGCGGTCCCTGGACGGAGACCGGGGTCAGAGCTTCCCGAAGTCCTGCGTCCAGTAGTAGCGGTACGAGCCGCCCTGGGCGTAGCCGACGCCGATGTGGGTGTAGCCGCAGTTGAGGATGTTCGCGCGGTGCCCCGAGCTGTTCATCCACATCTGGAGGGTCGCGGCCGGCGTGGTCGACCCGGCGGCGATGTTCTCGCCGACGAAGCCCGACGGGAAGCCGGCCGCCCTGGTCCGGTCGCCCGGCGAGCTGCCGTCCTGGCCGTCGTGGCTGAAGTAGTCGTTCGCCGCCATGTCCGCGGTGTGCGCCTGCGCCGCGGCGGTGAGACGGGTGTCGACGGCGAGCGGTCCGCAGCCGGCCTTCTCGCGTTCGACGTTGGTGAGCCGGACGACCTCGTCGGCCTGAGGGCTCGTCCCCGGCGGGGCCGGCGGAGCGGACGTGACCGGCGGGTTCGTGGGAACCGGCGGATCGGTCGGCCGGGGCGGCCGGGTGGACGGCGGTGCCGTGGTCGGCGCCGGCGGTGTGGGCGCCGTGGTGGTGGGCGCCGCCGTCGGTGTCGACGGGGGCGGTGTCACCGTGGGCGGCGCCGACGACGTCGGCGTGGCCGTGGGCGACGTGCTCGTGCTTGCTGTCGGCACCGGGAACCCACCACCTGGTGGACCGCCCGGGGCCGGCCGGCAGGACGCGACGGCCGCCAGCAGGGCGACCGTGGCAGCTGCGCTGGCGACGGTCTTACGGACCGGGGCCATGGAGACTCCTCTGGGTGATCTCCCCCCTCGCAACGTCTGGAACTGTAGCGAACCGGACAACCAGCCGCCACGACGGCCGGAGCCGTGGTCGGTACGTCGTGCCGGGGGTGTCCGGTGGTCGTCCACCGAGGCCGCGCGTGGTCATGATGGCGGATCATGTAGATGTCGTTCGCCGCGGCGGTGGAACGGCAGGAAGGTGTGCCGAACCCGCCGTGTTGGGCCTGGCATGAGCCTGACTCTCGGATCCGGCCCGTTCGCCAGCCACCGAGCCGGCACCTTCAACTTCGACCTGGAGACCGCCGCGCCCGCGCACGTCCTCTACCTCGAGGACGTGGCGCAGCGTGTCCGGGCGGAGCTCGCCGGCCAGACCGTGCTCGACACCCGTCGCGCCAGGATCCTGTACGAGACCAACCATCTGGGCGTCTGGTACGTCCCGCTCGAGGACATCCGGCAGGACCTGCTGGAGCCGACCGATCACCACACCTACTGCCCGTTCAAGGGCACCGCCTCGTACTGGACGCTGCGGGTCGGCGACCGGGTCGAGGAGAACGTGCTGTGGTCCTACCCCGAGCCGGTGCCGGGCGCCCCGCCCATAGCGGGGCTGGCGGCGTTCTACTTCGACCGCCTGGACGCCTGGTACGAGGAGGACGAGCAGGTCTTCGGCCACCCCAGGGACCCCTACCACCGGGTGGACACCCGCCGCGCCTCCGACCAGGTCGAGGTGCTGGTGGGTGGTGAGGCGGTGGCCCGGACCACGCGCGCGGTGAAGCTCTTCGAGACGTCCCTGCCGCCCCGCTGGTACATCCCGCTCGAGGACGTCCGGGCCGAGGCCCTGGAGGGTTCCGGGACGCACACGGTGTGCGCCTACAAGGGCCAGGCGTCGTACTACACGGTGCGTGGTGGCGGCGAGGTGATCACGGACGGCGCCTGGTACTACCCGTCACCGCTGCCGGAGTCGGCCGGGATCGCCGGGCTGGTGTCGTTCCTCGGCAAGGGAATCACGGTTCTGGTCAACGGCGAGCCCGCCCCCGGAACCTGAGGCGCAATGCCACAGGACGACTGGCCAGACACGTGTGTCGTCGCAGTCCGGCTGCCGCGGGTCGCGGCGATCCGGCGCCGGACCGCCTACGACGTCGAAGAACTCACCCGCGCCCGCCGCGTCACCGACCTGCAGACCGCCGCGGTCGGCGAGGACCCCCGTGCCGAACGCCGCCGGCGGATGGCCGAACCAGATCTGACCTTCGCCGCGTTCCGCGAGCGCACCGGCACCCCGTGGTACTCCACCGATCAGGGGGAACGGGCCTAGACCGCCTACCAGGCCGAACGCCGACGTCGCGGAGAGACCGACACCGACCCCTCCAGGGGAGTGTCAGGCGGCGTTTGAACTGGCCTGCTGGGGCGGGGTGAGCTGGGGGTCTGCCGCCCGTGTTGCCGCATCG